>JBATTD010000521.1:0-3342 GCA_049670345.1 Ignavibacteriaceae bacterium | reverse complement strand
TCTGTGAAAAAGTAAGCTGAACTCAGAATCATTATCCATAGTAAAGCTACGTTAAAAACTTTTGCTTTAATTGTTAAACCTGATTTATCCTGATAATTTTTTATGTAGGCTCCAAGTATCTTATGATTTCGCAGCCACTCATTCGCTCGGGGGGAACTTTTGATGAAACAAGCTGATGCAAGGATGAGAAAGATTGTAGTTGGAAGAATTGGAAGAAAAATTCCTATAACACCTATTGCAACAAGTAAAATTCCGCTTGTGAAATACAGGTATCGATATAATCTGGGTAATTCTACACTATCTGGTTTTAACTGCTGTTTCAAGTTATTCTCCTAATCCTATGATTTTATTCTTTCATTATAATTATTTGATTAAAATTAATTTTAGTGGTACAAATTTAACTCGGCAAAATCTTTCTAACAAATAGATTATGCCTGAAGAGTATAAATACTTTTGATATTGTTATATTTCCAGCATAAATTGTGATTTGAAATAACTATTTCGCATTAGCTTGAATAATCCTGTAATTAGCGCAAGCGATTTTTATCAAACAAGAGATTATCGGTTTATATGCTTACCATTAAAAGAAGAATAAATTTTTTCGATTGCGATCCAGCCGGAATTTTGTTTTACGGAAATATTTTTTTCTTCTGCCATTCTGCTTACGAAGAACTAATAGCATCGTTTAAGTTTGTAACTAATTATTGGCAAAATGAAGATTTTGTTACCCCTATCATTAACACCAATGCTGAATATATCAAACCGTTTAAATATGGTGATAGTGTTAACGTAGAACTGGTTGTTACCGATCTTAGAAATTCATCATTCGAGTTAAGTTATAAATGTCTTAATCAGTCGAATGAAGTGTGTGCATTAGTTAAAACAGTTCACGTATTTGTAGATAAGAAATCCTGGAAGAAGGTTGAATTGATTACTGAAATAAAGGATGGATTAACGGCTCATCTGATTAAAAAATAAACTTATCTATACTTTAACCTCCCTGATATTTTTCAATAAGTTTGCTTCTCAGAATCTTGCCAAGTTCATTCCTGGGCAGTTCACTTTCAAAAAATAATTTTTTAGGAATTTTAAATCCTGCCAGATCATCCTTAACAAATTCCTGAATGCCATCAATCCCTATGCTGCTCTTATTATTTTTTAGCACAATTGCAGCAGCAACAATCTCACCCCAATCATCATCCTTTAACGGAAAGACCGCAGCATCAAGAATTTCAGGATGTTCATTTAATCTTTTTTCAACTTCGTAGGGGTTTACATTTTCACCACCTGTTATTATCAAATCGGTTCTTCTTGATTCGATGAACAAACAACCGTCGGCATCTACAAATCCTATATCACCCGTAAAATAAAAACCATCTTCAATCTTCTTTTCCGTCTCATCTTCGTCATTATAATAACCCTTCATCACAGCAGGTGAAGATACTGCAATCTCGCCAATTTCTCCCCACGGAATTTGAAACCTGTTTTCATTTACAATCATTATTTGATTTGGTTTAATTGCTGCACCTACTGATCTTGGTTTATCATAGATTTCCTGATCTGAAATTGAACTAACGAAAGAAGAAGTTTCAGTTGATCCATAAACTTTTGTTATATTCCAGCCATCGCTAATCGCATCAAACACCAAACGTTGATCAATAAATCCTCCGCCTAATAATGTGTGTCTTAATTCATCATTCGGCAGTATGTCAGCTGCAAGCATTCTTTTCAATTGTGTTGGTACAAACGAACAAAGTGTAGGATTAAAGTTCTTCATCACTTCTGCAAGATCTTGAATTTGCAAAGATTCAGGAATAATGATTGAAGTACCAAAAAGTAATGACCTTGAGATTATTGAAAAACCCCCAATGTGGTAAAAAGGTAAACTTGCAAGCCATCTGTCTTCTTCGTTGTGATGAATAATTTTATCGCCGATTCTTGCACTTTGCAATAAGTTGTTAAACGATAGTTCAACTCCTTTAGAATTGCCTGAAGCTCCCGAAGTGAAAATAATTACAGCATTATCTTCCGGATTTAATTCCTTACCAGGTTCAATATCCTCCGGTTCCAACTCTTCACCGAAAGGATAAGAAAATACTTTTATATCAAATGATGGGTCAATAGATTTTATTATTCTGTTTTGCAAAACAACTTTACAATCTGCTGTAATAATTTGTTCTTCAATTTCATTGTTGGTTAAACGTGGACTGATCAATACAGGGACGGCTTTTATTTGCCATAATGCCAATAGATTAATGATAAAATCAACATCACTATTTCCAATTATTGCAATGTTGTCCTTATCACCTAAACCTATAGCCGATAAGATACCGGCAGTTTTTAAAACTTTTTTTCGGAACTCTTCATAAATCAATTGAATAGAATTAGAATAAATTGCCGGAGAACTCAATTCCTGAGTTTTTAAAAGGAAAGCATTTATTGAAAACATGATTTTAGCTTAAAATTATTTTACCTGATTTGATTGGAAAAGGATCATTTGTTATCGTATTTGTAAAGTGATCTGCCACACCAAATCCATGAGCCACATTTGCTTTAACAGAAGCAGCGGCAATAACAGCATTTGTTTTTCCTATAGCAGATTCAAAGGATGATGTAATTACCGGAGTAATATTTTCTTCTACTGCTTGTTTTATTATTTCCAATGTTGGCAGCAGTCCCCCTATCATCATTGGTTTTAAAATTAAATAAGGAACCGCTCCACTTTTAATAAATTCCTTCGCATCTTTAACTGAACGGATTGATTCATCCGGAGCGAGCGGGATGTTGGTTCTCTTTTTCAAGTCTATGTAATCGCTCAATTTAATAACCGGTTGCTCAGCATATTCAATATCAAATTTTTCCAGTTGTTCTAAATTAATAATTGCTTCATCTAATTTCCAATTACCGTTGGAATCTATTCGCAACTTAATATTATCTCTAAATGTTTCCCGTATTAATTTAATGACTGAAAAATCTTCTTCAAAATTACTTCTTCCTACTTTTAACTTTATCGTCGTAAATCCTTTTTTAATAAGGTCTCTTGCAGCATTCACGGAATCCTCAACATTCAAAAATCCGATTGTAGCATTTACATTCACCTGCTTTTTCAATTTTAAGTTTAGAAGATTATCAATTGTAGTTTTATTTTTCTTACAAATAATATTAATGATTGCCTGTTCCAATCCGTGTCTTAGAGCCGGCAGTTTGTTATAATTTGCGAGGCAGTTGTTCATACTTTTTTCAATCTCAGTTTCATCAATTACTACTTTAAGATTAAAATCTGATAATACATTTTCAACATCTTCAATACTTTCCGAACCAAATTCCGGGAAAGGGCGGCAG
>JBATTD010000520.1:0-2977 GCA_049670345.1 Ignavibacteriaceae bacterium | reverse complement strand
GGTTTAATTCGCTTGATGTTCTTAGCAGGATTACTTTCAAGATAACCATAAGCCACAGCTTTGCTGAAAATTGCTTTTATATTTATTAAATGTCTTCTGCCTGTGTGCAGGGATACTTTTCTAATTTTTGTTTGGATGAACTCTTCTATGCTGCGCTGTGTAAATTCAGTAAGCAATATATCCCCAAAGTAACTTTCCATCTCATTGAATGTGCTCTTATAATCCAGAGTTGTTTTCCAGGCGTGATAGCTCTCGGAGTGCTTTAGAAATTTCCATCGGAATTGTATGAGAGTTAGAGGTTCAAGCTTCTCTCTTTTTCTTTCGCTGAAAGTTGTTTGAAATGTGATAAGAAACTTTCTTGCTTCAGATCTAATCTTTGTTCTGGTAGATATCTTGTTTCTCTTACCATTTATATCTAGGAAATAAACATAGTAGTAACCATTTTTTAGTTTTGTTAAAAACATTTTAGAGCTCCTTTCGGATGCTCTTCGTGGACTAAAATAGTAACTACTTATAGTTAAGTACTTGAAATGAAATAGTTGATGATCAGCTCATAACCCGAAGGTTGCAGGTTCAAGTCCTGTCCCCGCTACTAAGAAAGTGTGAGAATGAAATGTTTTCACACTTTTTTTATGCGCATTCAATTACTTATTCTTTCAGAATTTTTTTCAGAACTTTTCCAACACTTCTAACTACCGCTGAATAATACTAAACATCAGGAGGTAAAATGAAGAAACTTTATCTATTCAAAAAAAAGATGGTTATTACTACATCTACTAGGATGATGATAACGGTAAACGACTAAGCATTACAACCAAAACAAGAATTAAATCTGAAGCATTAATTGTTTCACCAAATTTTTAATACGGACTTATATGTCCTTGTTACCTATTGCTATTTAAAAATAATTTCCATAAATAGAGTGTGTTGTGGCACATATTCTAGATTCTTCATAATGGCAACTCATTCTGTATCCTTTGTCGATCCACTTGAGCTACAATGAACTTTCCAGCGATATAAAAGCTTTTAAAAAAGGGGAATTATTTAATTATTCTATAACAAATTAACTCGGGAGGAGTTATGCTCAATCTTTCTTTTTCACTAGCGGTAATGTTACTGCTTACATTTTTTATTTCATCCCAGACATCTGCACAGGATGAAGATCCTCATGTTTATACAGTCACCACTACAGAATTTACTTTCCCCGATGGAGGTTCTACAGCAGAATGGGATTCTCTTAATACACTTTATATGGAAAATGTAGTTAACAAGAATGAATACATTATTAGCCAGAGAGCATTAAGACATATGTGGGGAAATAATAGTCTGGATCTGGTATTTATCACCGAGTACAAATCTTTCGCGGATATTGAAAAAGCACAAGATAGAAATACAGAATTGTTCAGGGCGACATGGGCAACGTCAGAAGAAAGGCAGGTTTACAATAATGCTGTAGGCAAGTATTTTGGTAATCGTCATTCAGATGAGATATATCAGGAAGATAGTAAACAAAGAAAATAAAAGTGTATTATAAAAAAAGAGGAACTGTACTTCAGCTCCTCTTTATTTAACTATATCTATTAAAATATTTTTTAGGACTTAAGCGCTAACTAATTCAATCATCGTTTTTTTATTCCAGGTAAACTCTTTTTTGTAATTGACTGATATTTGTCTTGGTATGTGTATCTCTATCGGAACGTTTTGTGTAAAGTCGAATGCTAACTGATTGATATTTATTTTACGTGAATTCTTTTTCCGGAGTCTTTTCATTAAATCTATAACCAAATCTATAATGATTTTTACATCAAAATTGTTAGAAGTGTCTTTTAATTTCCTAACACAAAACTCATTATAATTCTTTAATAAGTCAACCGGTAAACCAAGAATATTTTAAAATATTTTTTTTGAAAAGAGTTTGATGTTTCGGGTGAACAGTATTATATTCTTTGGAAATAGAAAGCCCCGATAAAACCGGGGCTCTTTCTTCGTGGAGGCACAGATGATTACTTACCTTGTGCAATTAAACTATCTGTTGCTGTGGCAACTGTGTTTTTAAATTTTTCTCTAAGGTATTCAGTATAAAAATTATGAGCAAGTTTGTTAACACGTTCACTCTCATCGAATCTACCCGCTTGCTTTACTGCATAGACTGACATTGGTGTGCCTATTTTATACAGAGCCAGTGCTGCAGAGATTCTTAATTCTTCATTCACATTGTTGTGAAGCATTCTCATTAGTGGAATGATTGCTTCGGTTACTTTTAATTCGCCAAGCATATAAGCGCAGCTGGATTTCAAACCCATGTTGTCTGATGCTAATCCTTCAAGTAAACTGGCAATCGTACTTTCATTCACATCCACTTCCGATTTATCATCACCGGCAAATGTTGTGCTTGATAACACGAGTAAAAAAACCGTTAAAGCTAAAATTCTAGTAAAGTGTTTCATCTTACTCTCCATTAATTATTTGAAAATTATTGACCAGTATGTATCTGCGTTTATAGTTTATGACTCATCAAACGTGTATAATGTTTTAAAGTTAGTATGAACGGAGCAATAGCAGCTTTAGCGGTCGGGTAGTAAATTAAGTGCAATTGAAATAAGTTAATTAGTGTATTCCAAAATGTTAAGAAATGTTAAATATTTAGGGTTTTTCTAACTAAATGAAAATGAAGTGTTAAATGACGTCCTATTAATTTGTTGTAAATCATTTGATTTTATATGAATAAATGTTAATACCAACTTAACATTAAACTGTACTTATTTTCTGATTTTTAGTGTAAATTAGTAAAGAGAATTTATTACTATCATGGAGAAATCAAATGAAATCTAAAAGTTATTTTACTGCAAAAGGATTTTGGTTTGTAATGGAAGTGATTTTAATTTTTATCTCCGTAGAAGCAATTGCTTATGCAGTCGGACACTTTGATGCCGGAACAATCGCCCTGGTATTACTTGGTGTTGTTGCGCTTCTATTC
>JBATTD010000519.1:0-2039 GCA_049670345.1 Ignavibacteriaceae bacterium | reverse complement strand
CCATTTCTTTGTAGCCGACCCATCCATACCAAAACAAAATTAATACAAGTATCGTAGGAATGATTGTCCATGTTATCTCCAGCAGGGTATTACTATGTACATTTACAGCTTTCGGATTTCTTTTCCTGTTATATTTTATGACAAAATATATCATCAACGTAGTAATTAAAACCAGGAAGAAAACCGATATAATAATAGAAAGTAAAAAAACGCTGTCTACTGATTCAACAAAATTCGAAGCTCCACTTGACATAGTAATTCCTTATTGAAAAGAATAATCTGAAAATAATAGTATTAACGAAATTATTAAAAAGAATAACGCCACTAACACAAACACCCTGAACACCTTGCTCTCACTTCGTAAGTGCATAAAAATTGTAAGCACAAGATAAGCTTTAACTGATGCAATGATTAATGCAGTAGCAATAGTAAATCCGCCGATATTAATACCTGCAACCGCAACAGTTAAGCCGGTTAAGGCCATCAAGCCAAGCCAAACTAAAACGTATATTCCGTATCCGTGAGAATGTTCCGTATTTAACTCTTGATTATCCATCTTTCACCATTAAGTAATTAGATAAAATAGAGGGAATAAGAAAATCCAGATAATATCCACCAGATGCCAATACAAACCTGTGTTTTCTAATTTTACATAATTATCATGAGTAACTATACCCTTAGCCGTAAATCTCATCATAACGGCAATCATAATAACACCAATTATTACATGTAATCCATGTAATCCAGTCATCACATAGTACAAACCGAAAAAGAGTATTTGCCCTGCATTTTCATTTAATAATGTTTCTGAGCCCGGATAAATTCCATGATGAAATTTGGCAGTCCATTCAAAATATTTATTCACCATAAAAAAGAGCGCTAATAAAATTGTTAACATCTGGAAGAATAAAGACAAACTTCTTTTACTCCTTTGAATGGCAACAATTGAGACAGCCATAGTTAAACTGCTTGTAAGAAGAATAATAGTATTAAACGTTCCAATAATTGTGTTTAGCTCCTGGGCTGCAATATGAAATTCTGCCTGGTGAGTGAATCTGTAAACAGAGTAAACTATGAACATGCCTCCAAATAAAATCAGCTCTGTAAAAAGGAAAAGCCACATTCCCATACGAGCACCGATATCATCACGGTGAATTTGAACTTCTGTGTGTGCTTGTGTATTTGTACTCAAACCGTTTCCTCCTTTTCAACAGGCGGATCATTATCTTTGTACATATAAGGACGTTCGGTAATATCAGGAATTTCCGTAAAGTTTTCGTGTGTTGGAGGAGTATCAATCTGCCACTCTAATGTTTCACCACCCCAGATATTTTTTTCGGTTACAACAGGCCCACTTTTTAATGATTTGAACAAATTATAAAACATTAAAATTAATCCGGTAATAACAATCCATGATCCTATTGTTGAAATCAAATGATAAGGATGAAACTGCGGAAGATAATCGTAATATCTTCTGGGCATTCCCAACCATCCCATAACCAGCATTGGAAAGTAAAGGAAATTAAAACCGACAAAAATAAACCAAAAAGCAATCTTTGCAAATTTTCTATTATACATTCTTCCGAACATTTTCGGCATCCAGTAATGTAGTGCAGCAAACAATGCAAAACCTGTTCCGCCGAACATTACATAGTGAAAATGCCCGACAATAAATGAAGTATCGTGAATTTGCATATCAATAGCTAAAACACCCGACATTACGCCCGTTAATCCACCAATTGAAAAAAGGAAAATAAATGCGAGTATGTATAGCATAGGTGTAGCTAATTCTATAGAACCTTTATATAAAGTAGCAATCCAGTTAAAAACTTTTATGGCACTTGGAATAGCAACTAACATTGTAAGTAATGAAAAAATGAACTGCCCGGCATCACTCATTCCAGCAGTAAACATATGATGTGCCCAAACCAAAGAACCAAATAGTGCAATAGCAATACTTGAAAAAGCAATAAACTTGTAACCAAATATAGTTCTGTGAGCAAAAACCGGAATTATTTCCGATACAATCCCCATTGCAG
>JBATTD010000518.1:0-10695 GCA_049670345.1 Ignavibacteriaceae bacterium | reverse complement strand
ATTTACTCCATCTCCCAAATATTTTGATTCATCTCCTATTCCGATATCAATCCATAGTTCAATATCTCTTGTAAAGATAAATCCAATAACACAAATGAAAAAGATGCCAATAATTATGTAGAAAATTGGGACAGAAAACTTCTTTGAGATTACGCTGATAAAACTTTTTTTAATTATTTGAAAGTGATTAGTCATTAAAAATTCTTTAGTATTATTTAGTTTAATATAATTAAAAATAATATTTAATTATTTCAGAGACCATTTTAATCCAGCTGCTTCAAAAAAGTATCGAATAAAATAATTTCACTTTGTTACAATGAAAGTTTAGAATAACTAGGGAAGTAATTGCATTATTTATAAATGATGAAAAACCTTTAGGCTGCTATGTGATAGAATTCTATGCATCATCTTTATTAAAAAGAGATACAATCATAGTTCTAGTTTATTTTTCTTATAATATCCTTTCACAATATTTACATCACTATACTAAATTTTGGTGCGTATTTGCCGCACTTGAAATGTTAACTTATTGTTATATGGTAATTTAATTTCTCTGATAATGATGATATGAAATGATTATTATTAAGTTTAATTAAAGTTCCTCTTTGAAATTGTATTCTCTCATCATTTTTTTTCGTTATTGATTAAATTTTCCTTGACATTGTAAATAATTTTCCTTATATACTAATTAATAATAAAAAATAATATTATCTATATGTTAATTAAAGCGTTATCCCTATGCCCTCAAGATAAACTTTAAGTGTGCAATAGAAGATACAACTATAAAATTTCTTACACATTATCCTAGGGGATAGGTTAGAAAGAATAATTGACTTACGCTTATTTAGTATAATATTTTGCTTTTAGCAAAAACACATCCGCTTATTATTCATCGCACTTGATAAAAGCATTATAAGCTTATTAATAACTTTTAGTTAATACACGTTTAATTCTAAGTTAATACACTTTACATAACTTATCATTAAAAAGAGGTGAAACTATGAAAGGGCTTAATTCAGTTAACGAGGTGCATCAGAAATCAGGGGTAAACAAAGAAACTCAGGTCTTTCATAATATTTCTGGGATTGAAAAAGCTGATAACAGGGAGTACGAGTATGCAATAAAAGAATTCACCGAAGCAATCCTTATCAATCCTAACGATGCTAATTCGTATTTTGTTAGAGCAACTTTAAAGGTTCGGATCGGAGATATTGAAGGAGCCAGGAGAGACTTTCAAATGTCCGAGAATTGCCGTAGTAAAATTAATCCAAAGTATGAGGAATATCCTTTACTGTAACTTTACTTTGCGGCAGTTTTATCAAAGTTAATTGCGCATCATTATAATTGATGTAAAGCAGGTAAAGTAAAATTGCATTTCATAGCGATAAATTCTGTTCAACGTTATTCTGAAATAAAGATCATTCACCTCCCATAATTTCCACAACATTTTTTTAAGTAAATGGTACCTACTAATAATGTATGATAAGAAAAGTGAAATATTTAACTAGTTAATAATGGGAACTTTATGAATGAATATTCAATTTAGATTAATAAAAAAAACCGATAGCTTTCACTACCGGTTTTCATTTTTAAGCGGGGAAACTTAAAATTCTAATTTCTTTTTATACTTCTCCGCATATTCATAAACTAAAGCACTTGCCACAAATATTGATGAGAATGTACCTATAATAACTCCAAAGAAAAGTGTGAAAGCAAATACTTTTAACACCTCGCCTCCAAAAATCAATAGTATAAGAACGGTAATTAAAGTAGTGCCACTGGTAAGTAATGTACGGCTCATCGTCTGGCTTAAGCTTGTGTTAATAATATCATAAAGCGGGCGGGTTTTGTGTATCTTTAGATTTTCTCTTACCCTGTCATAATTCACAACAGTATCGTTAATTGAATAACCAATTAATGTTAAAAACGCTGCTACAACTGTAAGGTCAATATCAAGATTTAATCCTGGAATCAATCCATAAAGTGCTGCAAAGAGTCCTAGTGTAATTAAAACATCATGAAAAAGTGCAGCCACAGCACCCATTGCAAATACAAATTTGAAACGGAAACCTAAGTAAATAAGAATAACAATTAGCGCAAAGAAGATGGCCAGCACCGCATCCTGTTTAAGTTCTTCACCAATTTTTGGTCCTACTATATCTTCCTTAAGAACGATGAATGGATTATTTTCCACTTTTTCACTTAGATTCTCTTTTATCCAATCAGCAATACTTACCCTGACAATCATTTGTGTATTATCCAATTCCTCAGTAACATGACCGGATTGAAATCCTGCCTCAAAGAGTTTATCAATTACTGTATTCGTAATTTCAGCGTTTGATAACTCATAGGTAACAGAACTTGCAGTTGAATCGATTATGTTTCTTTCGATACCCGGGAAATATTTTTCAATTGCACTTTCAATATTCTCAACAACTTTGGGATAAATACCCGGTGGTATTACCTGTTCTTCTGTACGTACCATTAGTCCGGTTTCTCCTCCAAAAGTTTTAACTTCAGCAGTTCCCAAACCAAGATTTTCAACGTATGTTCTTATTTCACCTACATCTACTGGGTCCTCGAATTGAAGAACGATTTCCGTTCCACCCTTAAAATCGATTCCAAATTCCAAACCTCTTAAAATTACACTGATTACACCAATCAGAAAAATGGTTATAGAAATTGTGTATGCAATTTTTCTTTTACCTAAAAAGTCATAATTAAGATTTTCTAATATTCGCATTTTATAAATCTGTTCCTTAAAGCGTTAATAAATTAGCCTATACTTACTTTTACACCTTTAGCCGTCATAATATCCAATACCAGCCGGCTTATTACAAGTGCGCTAAATAAACTTGCAGCAATACCAATCATCAAAGTAAGTGCAAAGCCCTGAATAGGACCCGTACCAAATTGATAAAGAATAATACCTGTAAAAAATGTAGTTATGTTTGAATCTATAATAGCGGAATTTGCCCTTGCAAAACCACTTTCAATAGATGCTTTAATAGTTTTACCTGTAGCCATTTCTTCTCTTATCCTTTCGAAGATAAGCACATTCGCATCCACTGCCATACCTATTGTTAGAATAATTCCGGCGATACCGGGCAGAGTTAGTGTAGCTTTAAATCCGGCAAGTATACCAAGAATAAAAAGGACTGAAAAAACAAGGGCTGCTGCTGAAACTGTCCCGGCTTTTTGGTAATAAAATATCATAAAGAGAACAACAATTATGTAACCGAGAACAACAGAACGAAATCCTTTTATTATGGAATCTTCACCCAGTGAAGGACCAACGGTTCTTTCTTCTAAGATATCGACCGGGGCTGGCAGCGCTCCGGCTTTCAAAACAATCTCAAGCAGTTTTGCCTCTTCCATATTAGCCATTCCTTCGATCTGGGATCGACCGCCTGTGATTTTGTTCCTGACAGCAGGTGCTGAAAAGACAACTCCATCCAGCATAATTGCAATCCGTTTATCAATATTGGCGCCTGTAATTCTTGCCCAATCGGTTGCACCTTCGCTGTTCATGGTCATAGACACAATCGGTGATGATGAATTGGGGTCAATATTTGCCATAGCATCTGTAATAACGCCGCCAGTAAGTTCCGGCTCGTTGTTTACCAGATACATTATGTAAACGTCTTGTCCATCTTGTTGCCCCACTGCTTTTGCAGAGAATACAAACTCAACATTATTTGGAATTACTTTCTGTACTTCGGGTCTGCTTAACATTAGAAGCAATTTATTTTTATCATCTCCTTTTACATAAGCATCGGCGCTTCCGCCTTGAGGATCTAACAAGGCAATCGTAAAGAATGGATGCTGCTGTTTGAATTCTTCTTCGGAAAGGTCCTCTGTTGAGAGTGTATCATCAGAAACAAAGCTTGTATCACCCTCTGCGATTGATGTATCACCGATTTCACTCTGAGTTGTAATTGTATCCAGCACACCCATTGCTTTTGCAAGCGATTCATCAATCTTTTGCATAACCGAGATAGTAAATTCGGGTTCTTTTAACAATCTGAATTCAAGTAAAGCGGTTCCCTGCAGCAACTGTTTTGCTTCTTCTTCTCTTGCAACACCCGGAAGTTCAACAATTATTCTTCTGCTGCCCTGTCGTTGTATGGATGGTTCTGCTACACCGTATTGATCAATTCTGTTTCGTATAATTTCGAGGGCGCGTGTAACAGCATCATCAGTATCTTCTTTTAAACCCGCGAGTATCTGATCGTCATCCTGCCTTATAGTTCCAAAATATCTGCTGTATCTTATCCCTCTTTCTGTAAGTTTTCTGCCGACGATATCCACAATTGATTCATCGGAAAGAATTGATTCTTCTTCAGCTTCTTTTAAAATTTCCTCAAAAGTATCATCAGGATTATTAGCAAGTTTAGCTAATAACTGCGAAGTGCTAACTTCCAGAACTACTCTCATTCCACCCTGAAGATCGAGACCAAGTTTAACTCTTTTTTCGCGTGTTTTAGTAATTTCAGGGTCGGCACTTAATAAACTATCTTCAACCACCTTCAGCATATTATCAAGCTGGCTCAGTGTGATGTCAGGATTATCAGCAAGGAATTGCTGTTTCTTTTCTTCAAGTATTTTGTTTATATCGTTACTGTTTTGAAAGTCTACATAGGTAGGGTATAAAAGGTATAATGCTAAAACGATAGCACCTAATACAATAATAATTCGAAATCTGAATTCTTTCATGCTTTAACTTTTAACTGTGTGAGGTTTTTAATTAATTAAACCAACAAACTTAGTGGTAAAGGTATAGAAAGTCAATAAATTTTGATTAGTTCCCATCCAAAATAATTAGAGAATGGGGGGAATATATTACAATTTTAGAGATTAGTAGGAGAAAATCAAACGGATGAAACGAGTCCCAATAAATCATGACGAGTTCTATCTAACCTTAAATAAAAAATTTAAACAGATGAAATAACTCTTCTAACTAATCTCGCAAATTTACTTTTAACTTTGTTTGCTGTTTCGGTCACTTCTTCGTGGGAAAGTTTATTGAGTGAAATACCGGCAGCAAGATTTGTAATACATGAAATGGCTACCGCTTCCATTCCTATTAAGTTTGCATAAATTGCTTCATGAACAGTTGACATTCCGACTGCGTCTCCACCAAATTTGTACATCAGGTTTATTTCAGCGGGAGTTTCGTAGCTTGGTCCTTTTGAATACCAATAGGATCCTTCCTGCAAGATAATTTTCTCATAAATTGCTGCTTCTCTAACCACATCATTCAGCTTGGATGATGGGAGATCCAGAATCCTGTTTTTTATTTCGCTGGTTGGAATATCAAATAATTCAATCATTTCTTTTTTAATGTTCATTCCATTAAACGAATCTACAAGCATAAGATCGCCAGGCGAAAAATTTCTGTTTATTCCTCCTGCTGCATTTGTTAACAGTATCTTTTTGCAATTAAGTTTATGTGCGATGAATACTGGAAGAATACATTCATAAATTTTATAACCTTCGTAAAAATGAATTCGGCCTTTAAATAAAAGCAGCTTTTTATTCTCTGCCTCCGCAAAAATAATTTTTCCCGAATGACCTGTAACTGTTGAAGGCGGATATCCCGGCAGGGCTTCGGTTGAGATTGATTTTTTAACTTCAAGAGAGGATGCAAAATCTCCCAAACCGCTGCCCAATATTATTGCAAATTCGGGTTCGAAAGGTTTTTCTTTGTTTATTTGCTCTAATAAATCTTTGTATTTGAATGAGAGATCAATCTTCATTTTTTCGAGATGATGTTTTGATGTATGTTAATTATGGTTTGAGCATTTTCGTTTTGTTACAAAACATAACCAGATATTAATTTCCGATATACAATAAACCTGCTAAAGTCGCAGTCATTAAAGTTGCCATCGCTCCGCCAATAACTGCTTTAATCCCCAGGCCTGCAATTTCAGATTTTCTGCTTGGTGCTAATGGTCCTAATCCCCCAATTTGTATTCCAATTGAGCTGAAATTTGCAAATCCACATAAAGCGTAAGTTAACATAATAATGGTTTTTTCATTTAATATTTTTCCTGCTTCAATCAATATTCCCATATCCAAATAAGCAACAAATTCATTAACTACTATTTTTGTTCCGAACAAACTTCCAAAGTTCAGGGCGTCTTCCCACGGTACACCGATTCCAAAAGCAACAAACTGAAATATCCATCCCAGCAATAATTGAAAGCTTAATGGTTCTCCGTAAATTGCTTTTAGAGATTCATTCCAATTAAAAAGATCACCTATAAAATTCAAACCATAGTTGAACATTGCAATTAGTGCAATAAACACCAAAAGCATTGCGCCAACATTTAATGCAAGTTTCAAACCTTCGCTTGCACCATTAGCCGCAGCTTCAATAACATTTTCCGCATTTTTTTCCACATCAATTTTTACGGTGCCTTTCGTTACCGGCTCACCTGTTTCGGGGAAAATAATTTTTGAAATAACAATTGCAGCGGGTGCCGCCATTACACTTGCACCAAGTAATTGTGTCGCAAAAATTTGTTGAGCATCCATAAGCGGAATTCCGTGCTTAATTGAGTAAGCAGTACCTAAAATCTGAATATATGCTGCCATTACTCCGCCCGCAATGGTTGCCATACCTCCAACCATTATTGTAAGAATTTCGCTTTTGGTCATGTCTTTAAGATAAGGTCTTATCATCAAGGGGGCTTCGGTTTGTCCCACAAAAATATTTGCCGAGGTTGAGAGTGATTCAGCACCGCTTGTACCTAAAAATTTTGCCATTATCCATGCCATACCTTTCACTACTGCCTGCATAATACCCAGGTAATAAAGAATGGACATTAAGCTTGCAAAAAATATGATTGTAGGCAAAACCTGAAAGGCAAAGAAAAAACCTAAACTTCCATCCGCGCCCGGAGGTTTGGCAAGTTCTCCAAATACAAACGTAGCACCCTCTGTTGTGAAATTAAGGATAATAACAAAGAAGCCACTGATCCATGTAAAAAAATCTTTTGGCCAGCCAAACGGAATAAAAAAACTTCTAAGCTCTTCACTTCGCAAAATGAAAACAGCAAAAACAAATTGCAGACCAAGCCCAGTGAGTACAAGTTTCCAATTAATTTTCTTTTTGTTGTTTGATAGAAGGAATGCGATACCAATTAAAACAAGTATTCCAATAAATCCTCTGAAAATTGAATTAATATCCATTTGTAACCTTTAAGCTTCCTCAGGAATGTAATGGCATTTTCTGCACCTTGCCTCATAAATATCCGAAGCACCAACAATCACTCTTTCGGATGAGGTGGTTTTACGTTGTGTTTTATCAGCAGGATTTCCGCATTCAACACAAATTGCGAGTGATTTAGTTATATATTCTGCGATAGCAAGTAAATGTGGAATTGGTTCAAAAGGGATACCACGGTAATCCTGGTCCAATCCTGCAACGATTACTCTTTTACCTTTATCAGCCAGTTTGGTGCAAACGTTAATTATATCTTCTGAAAAAAATTGTGCTTCATCTATACCAATTACCTGTGCATCATCTGATAGCTCAATTATATCATTAATATCTTTTATTTGTATTGAAGGTAAAGATTGCTCACTATGTGAAACTATGGAATCCTCTGCAAAACGTGTATCAATTTTCGGTTTGAATATTTTAACCTGTTGTTTAGCTATCTGGGCTCTTCTTAAACGCCTGATCATTTCCTCTGTCTTTCCGCTGAACATACAACCGGTTATCACTTCAATCCAACCGGTATCTTTAGGCATTAAGTGTGGTGTCGAATCAATCATAATTTAGAATGTATAATGTAGAATTTATAATAATGAATTATATTTTATTTAAGATCCTTATCGCTGAACGCAAAGGGTAAAAGTTCGGATGTTTTCATCACTTTGGTTTCATTTTTACTGTTAACCAGAACAACATCAATATCCCCGCAAAGGTCGCTTATTACTTGCCTGCAGGCACCGCAGGGAGAAATGAATCCTTCAGTATCACCAGCAACCGCAATTGCTTTAAATTTTCGTTCACCTTCGGATATCGCTTTAAATATTGCAGTTCTTTCAGCACAGATTGTTAAACTGTAAGAACTCGATTCGATGTTGCAGCCCGTATAGATTTTATCATCTTCGGTTATGAGTGCTGCACCAACATGAAAATTAGAGTAAGTTGGGAGCGCCTTCGATTTTGCTTCTACTGCTTTTTCTGCTATAGATTTATAGTTCATTCGTTTTAAAATTTATTGATGGAAACATAATCATTTCATTTCTATTTAGAAAATATTCAATAATTCTACGATTAACTTTTCCCCCTCTTTTTTATAAACATCATATAAAATGTAGGCGTAAAAAATCTGTTGATAAATCCCATTCGATTGTTTGCAAGTTTAGTTATAACTTTATCCAATTTTACTTTATTAAGAGTTTGTAACAGTTTAACATGAAAATCACTCCACACTATTCCTTTATTCCCTTTAAATAATTCGTTCACAGAATGTATTGTAAATAACCGAACTTCAAATTTATCCGCAAACAACTCATAAATATTTTTAAGTGATAACAATTCGGCAATATCCGCCCTGTTCATTTCTGATTTTCTGAAGTAGTTTAGAAAATATTTTCTAACGTTATCTCTTTTAAAAAGTGAAACTAATGGTACACCCCAATGTGGATCGGCAATAATATTAATGACAGAAAATTTATTTGGAGTGCTCAGGTAAATCATCCCGTTATCATCTAATAAATTGTAAATATTATCAATTAATTTCTCTCTGTTGTCTAAGTGTTCCAGCACATCCTGTAAAATTATCAAATCGAGAGAATTATTTTTGAAGGGTAAAGATGATGAGCTTCCACAAAGTAAATTAAAACTGGAAATGGAATCTTTTTGGCTTTGTAATCTTATCTTGTTGATATCAAAGCTCGTAATAATATTATCTTCGGATAGAACGTTTGAAGTACCTCCTTCGCCCGAACCAACATCGAGTATTTTCAGGTTTTGGCATTCACAAACTTTGGAAATAATTGATCTAACAAACTTACCCCGTTCAATGGATATTTCCCTTGCGCGTTTCCACCTTTCATAGTTAGGGTGCTTTTCATCAAGCCAGGGAATTTGTTTCTCTGCTACTTCCATTCAATCTTTCCAAATTTTGCTTTGATGAAATGTACAACAAGAAAAATCTCATAAATCAATTGCAAGTAAATAACTTCAATTATTAAAAACCTATAACCAAATTTTCTTTGATAAATAACAGCAGTTGCAGTATCGAACAAAATTTTGATTAAAAATGGTAGAATGAAAATTTTATTTATAAATATAAACGCCGGAGAAAAAACAAACACAAGGTTCATCAAATGCCATAATGCAAGAAACAACTTCTGTTTGAACGGGTAATAAAACGATGTTTGCGTATGACGTGCGCGCTGGGAAAAATACTCCTTAAATGTTCTTTTCGTTTCAGAGTAAACATAAGAACCTGGTGAAGTTAGTGTGCATACCTTCAAACCTTTTTTTACTGCTTCCCGAAGCAAGAGGTCATCATCTCCGCTTATAGTTTCGGTTGTATTTTTGTAACCACCTATTTTTTCAAAGGCATCTTTCTTAAAACCAAAATTCCTTGCTGAAGCAGTGTATGCCAAACCAAAATTTGCTGCCGAGATTGCTAACAATGAATTCCTGAAATTTTCGTAGCAACTAACTTTATTAACAAGTTTGTTAGTCTGGTAAAATGGAGCGATACCAAAAACAAAATCGCAGTCCGCATTAAACTTATATTCTAAACACAATAGCCAGTTTGTATCGGGCACACAGTCAGCATCTGTTATTGCAATAATTGGGTGCTTTGCAAGTGAGATACCATAAGCTAAAGCTCCACGTTTCCCCTCGAACTTTTTATCGATAGCACTAACAACTGTAAAATTTTCTATTCCATTGGTAAGCTTTTTCGCGAGATGAAATGTATCGTCATTAGAAGAATCATCAACAATTATTACTTCATAATTATTCCTGGTATAATTTTGATTGTTAAGTGCGGAAATTAATTTGCTTATGCTACTTTTTTCATTTTTTGCAGCAATAATTATTGAAAACTGAAGAAGATTAAAATTGCTGTTCTCTTCGTCATTTAAATTTTTAAAATCATCCAGAGAAATTTTAAGCTCAACAGAAAAATAAAAGAGAACATAAAAAATTATGCTGATAAAAATTATGGGTTCAATTGCCATCAAAATAGACTAAGATTTTAATGTAGTAGATAGTTAACATTAGACATTGCTATTAAAAATAATTGTTTATCTTGTAAATAATAGGAAAAATAATTTCAATATTTAATAATAATTTATTGAGGCAATATAATAAAACGCATCGCACTTTCTTTAATATTTCTTTTTAGACAGTTCCAACCCGCAGTAATGTTCGAGCTTTTTTTATATCTTTTAATATCAATAGTAGCTATTCATCATTATTGATTTCAGTTTAGAAAAATTTCGAATCCGTTTGAACGCAATATTATTTTTTATTATGTTAATACAATTTTTAGTTGCATTAAATAAAATTATTATTTAATTTGTCTTTACTTGCTGTCCAGATCATTTCTATATTGAGGGGTGTTAGTTCAGTTTTCTTTTAACGTAGAAATAATTATTCCCGTTTGTTTCTGCATAATCAAGGAGGCGTTATGAGGCAACATTACTTTATCC
>JBATTD010000517.1:0-2107 GCA_049670345.1 Ignavibacteriaceae bacterium | reverse complement strand
TGTTGTTTTCGATAAAACACAAAGGTGGATCATCAGTTGTGCATCCGGATGTTCCAAAGAAGTAATCGAATCCTAAATCGTTAGGACCTTGAGTAATTGATTTTGTAAAGTCAATATTTTCCTGTTCATAATAATCATCCCGTACTGGTTCACTGCCATCTTTAGTCTGCCAGTTCCAGCCTAAATGCCATTTACCAATACAAGCCGTCGAGTATCCGTTCTTTTTCAAAAACGATGCAACGGTAGGCCTGTCTGCTTCAATAAGTGGTTTATCGTAACCACCAAATACTCCTCTTTTTAATCTACTCCTCCATGCATACCTTCCGGTTAATACGCTATAACGAGTCGGAGTACAAACTGAAGAAGGTGTATGAGCATCAGTAAACATCATACCTTCATCTGCCATCTTATCAATATTGGGTGTGCGTATAACCGAATTGGGATTGTAGCAGCTTAAATCCCCGTAACCAAGGTCATCTGTCATTATAAAAATTATATTGGGATTATGTTCTGCTCTCTTTTTACCGCAGGCAGTTAAACAGCTCAATGCAATTACAATGCTTGCTAATGCAAATCGTATAAAATATTTTCTGCGTTCCATATTAGGTCTCCTTGATAGATTACAATATAGTTCTACTATAACCCTGTGATTTATATTTTTTTAACAACTTTGATAATTTTTCAACCAGGTCCGCCAGGCATACCTTCCTGTTAACAATCCATATCTAGTCGGGGAACAGACTGATGACGGTGAGTGTGCATCTGTGAATCTAATCCCTTCCTTTGCTAACCGATCTATATTAGGAGTTTGAATTAAAGATTCCGGGTTATAACAGCTTACATCACCATAACCGAGATCATCTGCCATGATAAAAATTATATTAGGATTTTTGTTTTGATTTCCACAAGAAATTAATCCTGCCAGACAAATGGATGAAAGTAACACCAAAACTTGTACTAATGATTTAGTAATTGTTCTTCTTATCGCTAGTATCTCCCTATTTTATTTTTCACTTTAAAAGTTAAATTAATTCAATTTTATTTAATTATTTGGAATAAGATTAAACATTTCGTCCAAATTCTTTCAATGAATAAATAATTGTATTCCAGCATACAATGCCCTGTTAGAAGCAGGTTCAAAAAAATTATTTCCAAATGCATTTGGTACAATCGAACCATTGTACCGTTTATTAAACAGATTTTCGATCCCTGCCTTTATGTTCAACTGTCCAAAATTCAAATCTGCCAAATAATTGAACTTCAGATTTATAACCGTGTACTCATCGTTAACAAATTCCTCAACTCGCCCTGATTCGTTGGGTGCTGGACCGTTAAAATCATTCGCATAAGTTTTACTAACATATTTTATTTCTATTTGTGCAAAGAAATCGTTGAGCAGTTGAGAACGAAATCCGAGATTTAAATAGTGTTTTGGAATACCCGGTACATAGTTGCCGGCTAATTGATATAAAACTGAATTTCTCTCAACCACAAAATCTTTAAACTTCATATCCTGGTAAGTGTAGGCAAATTCAACAACAGCATACTTGTATGGATTCCATCCCAAAGAAACTTCAATTCCTTTGTTATCTGTTTCCCCGCTATTGCGATAAAACGTTTCTTCTAATGCACTTTGATATGGAATTAACATGTCCCCAATATTCATATAGTACAATGCAATGTTGTAATTAAAACCAATCGAATTTAGATAACCCCTTAATCCGGTTTCTACACTTCTTATATTTTCCGCATTAAGTGAATTATTAAAACCTCCTGAACCATCAGGCGTATTGCCCAGTTCGTTTGTTGTGGGTGTTTGAAATGCTGTTGAATAATTTCCATATAAAGTTGCTATATCAAATATTTTAATACCTACTCCGATTGTAGGACTAAAACTGCTCATAATCCTGCTTCCGGAGTTATCAGCGCTGTCCTTATAAAATTTATCCTTTGCTTCAAATTTAAAGTTGTCATAACGTAGTCCGGCACTCAGCTTAATATTTTCAGAAGGTAAATATTCTAACTGTGAAAATACACCGATAGCATTTACCATCTCTTCCTGGTCCAGTAACTTATCTCCATAACCAAGATTATTTAAAACTTCATC
>JBATTD010000516.1:0-2095 GCA_049670345.1 Ignavibacteriaceae bacterium | reverse complement strand
ATTCAATTATAGTTTGGGGTCTTAAACCCCCGTCAAGATGATCGTGTAGAAGCACTTTGGGAACATCTCTAATGATTTTTTCAGTTGTCAAAACTACCTCAATTTATTGATGGTAAAAATATTTGATTCTATCAGCAAAAGCAAAAAAAACGCTAAAAAGTAATAAATCAGATAGGAAATTTATCATTATAAAATAAGATTAGGGTTTGGGATAACTCTCAATTCTTGACTATCGAAAGGTAATGTGGTAATTTTCACATAATAATAATTTTTATATTTATTGGAGTAGATATGCAAAAATCTAATATATTATTGGTAGTTGCTTTTTTTACAGGAATGATTTTCAGCGGGTTTCAATGTTCATCAACTGAATTAACAAGCGCACGTTTATACATTCAGCAAAAGAATTTTGACAAAGCTATTGAAGTATTAAAAAAGGATGTAGAGACTAATCCTAAAAGCGATGAAGGATGGTTCCTTCTGGGACATACCTACGGTGAAATAGGGGACATAGAGAATATGATTATATCGTATGATAAATCATTAGCTATAAGCAGCAAATTTGAAACACAGATAATTGATTCTAAAAATTTTCACTGGGCTAATAGCTTTAACGGTGGAGTAAACTTATTCCAGCGGGCAAATAAAACAGCCGATGAAGACAGCGCTAAGATATTTTACGATAAGTCAATTGATGCATTTGAATCGGCAGCAATGATTCAACCTGACTCGGCTGATGCATATAAAAATATGGCTTTTGTATATATGAGTTCAGGAAGAAACGAGCTAGCAATTGAGCCGTTGCAGGAATTAGTTAATCTCAAGAAGGAACTTGATGGATATAGATATTTAGGAGAAATTTATTATACAATCGGCGCTAATAAAAGCTCAGAATACAGTATAACCGGTAATGCCATAGATAGTATTGAAGCCGCTGAGTATTTTGACAAAGCAATTTTTGTTTTAGAGGAAGGTGCAGCTGTCTATACAAATGACGGAGAGTTAACAAGAATCTTAAATGCTTCTTATATTGGAACCGGTCGTATTTCAGAAGCACTTGAATCTTCAAAAATTCTGGTGGAAGCAGAACCTGATAATGAAACTTACAGATATAATTACGGTGTAATATTATTACAATCAAATGATTTTCCCGGTGCAGAAGAACAATTTCTTAAAGCTTTAGAAATTAAACCTGAGTATGAAAATGCTGCATACAATCTTGGCTTAACATATGTTAAATGGGGCACCCAACTGAAAGTGCAGGAAGAAGAAACAGAGGTTTATACTGATGAAGACATAGAAAAATATCGTCAGGCACTGCCTTATTTAGAATTGATAGTAGAATCGGATTCAGAAAATGCTGAAATATGGGAATTGTTAGGCAAGGTTTACAGTATTTTAAGTATGCAGGATGAAGCAATGGATGCTTTTAATAAAGCTGACCAGTTGAGATAATTATTAATTTTTGAAAGATATGTCATGAATCAGGTTAAGCCGCCGAAGGGACAACAAATAAATATTGAGTTGGGTGAAAAAGAATCAGAGGGAATTTATTCCAACCTTGCAATTATTACACATTCTCCTGCTGAATTCATTTTGGATTTTACAAGAGTTGTACCTGGAGTACCTAAAGCAAAAGTTTATGCAAGAATTATTACAACCCCGCCGCATGCTAAAATGCTTTTAAAAGCTTTAAAAGAAAATATAGAAAAATTTGAGGCACGATTTGGTGAGATTAAAATCGATACACCAAATCAGCATTTTGGTTTTGTCCCGCCT
Source organism: Ignavibacteriaceae bacterium (assembly GCA_049670345.1). Taxonomy (GTDB): domain Bacteria; phylum Bacteroidota; class Ignavibacteria; order Ignavibacteriales; family Ignavibacteriaceae; genus BMS3ABIN03. The sequence goes on along the minus strand of JBATTD010000516.1, from coordinate 316 downwards.
AAGGATAGTGAAAAAGTAAATTAATATTTACCATTATCAGGTGATAGTTATCTCTTTTAAGTCACGGCAATATTTTTAATGTCGTGACTTTTTTTGTTTAATCTACATCCCGAATAAAAAATCTCAAAAATCAGGGTAAGAATTACTTCAATTTAGTATAAGATTTGCACAAGCAGATGATTATAATGCTAGTTCCATATGACTAAAACAAGAAATTATAAACTAATGAAAAATGCTAATAACGGAGTTTAATTGTTGCAATTACTGCTGCAATCATGAAGAAAATATTTGCAAACCACGCAGTAAGCAATGGGTC
>JBATTD010000515.1:0-1817 GCA_049670345.1 Ignavibacteriaceae bacterium | reverse complement strand
AATGGATACTGATGGAATTCAGGATGATTGGTTTTCATCTGTATATTTTCAAAACCCAAATGTGGGGTATATTACAGGCGGATATTCTGATCCATATGGTTGGTCAGTTGGAGATATTTGGAAAACTAATGATGGTGGCAATAACTGGATTCGGTTATATGGAGGGGAGGCATACTTTATGGATATGGTCTTTCTAAGTGAAAACTTGAGTTTTGTAGTTGGCCAAGGGGGAGTGATTTTGAAGCGAGAAGGAATAAGCTCAGTTAAACAGGATGAAATTTTTATTACCAACTTTAAGCTTTCCCAAAACTACCCAAATCCGTTTAATCCAACTACATCAATTATATACCAAATACCGAAGGTTAGTTTTGTAACCATTAAGGTTTATGATATCCTAGGGAACGGAATTGCAACGCTGGTTAACGAAGAAAAACCTGCAGGAAGTTATGAGGTTGAGTTTGATGGAACAGTTTTGCCAAGCGGGATATATTTTTACCAGTTGAGAGCAGGGAATTTCATTGAGACAAAGAAGATGGTTATACTAAAATGATAACAAAAAATAAATTAGTTCAGTAGGAGTAGTATGAAAAAGTTTAATTTTATTAAAACATTGTTAATAATTCTTATTGTTACTTTTCAATCAAAACCTCAAATTCTTTATAACGTACGTTATGCAAGTGAAGATACGTTGTTTGCAGCGGGATGGGATGTCTTTTCATTGTACAAAAGTACTAACGCAGGTGAAAGTTGGTTCCCAATGAATTTTGGTCAAAATACAGACCTTTTATCATTGGAATTTATATCACCATTAGTAGGATATACTTCCATAGGTGCAAACATTTGGATGACTTCAGATGGTGGGACTAGCTGGGATTTTGTTACAACCGGAAATCCAATTGCAGTGCTAGATATATCATTTTTTGATTCTCAACTGGGACTCGGGGTTGGTCCTGCTGGAAAGATAGCTAAATCTACAGATGCTGGCCAGAGCTGGCAATTATTAACCAGCGGTACAGATAAGCATCTGCTGAATATAACATTTATTGATCAAAATACAGCTATTACTGTGGGTGGTGAATTCACTGGTGATGAAGGAGTTATACTAAGAACAACAAATGGTGGAACAAGTTGGGAATTTCAGTTTCCTCCTACTCAAAAAACACTTCGTAGTGTTTCACTTGCTGGCGAAAATACTGTTTTTGCGGTTGGATTTTCTGGAGCAATAATTAAATCAACCGATAGCGGTAATACCTGGTCTCTACAAGATAGTCTGACTTCTAATATTCTTAATTCCTGTGATTTTGTTAGTCAAGAAATTGGATTTGCTGTTGGAAGTTCAGGTACAATATTAAAAACTACTAATGGCGGGCAAAATTGGGAGTTTATAAATAGTGCTACTTCGCAGACTCTTTCTTCAATAAAGATGAGAAACGAATTAACAGGTGTAGTTGTAGGTACTGGTATATTTCTAAAAACAACTGATGGTGGTAATTCGTGGATTCCAAAACAAATTATGACCGGAGTATCTCAGTATAACAATCATGAGATTAATAGTTATAAATTAATGCAAAACTACCCAAACCCGTTTAACCCAAGCACAACAATCAGATTTACGATTTCGGACCTGCCTGCCGGCAGGCAAGGATTACGATTTACAACTTTGAAGGTTTATGATGTTTTGGGAAATGAAATTGCTACACTTGTTAATGAAGAAAAACCTGCAGGGGAATATACTGTAGAATTTTCCTCCATTGGCGGATCCGCCTCCGGCGGAAGTACATTTGCTCTACCAAGCGGGATATATTTTTACCAGTTGA
>JBATTD010000514.1:0-2830 GCA_049670345.1 Ignavibacteriaceae bacterium | reverse complement strand
ACACATATATTAATCTGTTATGTTTGAAGTTGATATATTCTTTAAGGAAATAGACTTCAGTCTTATATTAAATTAATTAGTGTTATGATAGATGAAATTACTGGCGATAATATCGGATCCGTTCACTCGCAAAATAGAGAGGAAAGAGAAAAGTCACCTTCCATTATTTTTATTCAGTTTAACCTATCATTGTCAGCCAGTATTACATAATAAACATTATTGAACTAACAAACCTGCCTACCGCCTGTCCCGCTGAAAAGCGGGGTATCAAGACAAAAGGACAGAGCATATTTTAAGAGAAAATTATTGGTGGGAGGCCGTTGATTATTTATTAAGCAGGGGTTGGGGATTGTGTGTGAGTTTTTAGGATTTTCTATGTTAGATTTTTTTTACATTAATCATAATAAAAAAGGCGAGCAAAATTTTCACTCGCCAAATTATAACACATTATAACCACCAATTTAATCTATTCAATCCTATAGGGAAACTCAGCAGAAGATTCTTCACATTTTCCCGGCCCAATTATCCCATTATTGTATTGATCAAGCATATCTTTCAACTCTAAGAATTGCTGACGAATTTGGTCATTACCTTTAAGACTCCCAATGTATTCTGGTGTATAAGTGTTAAATAGATCAGTCGCTTCATCAAAAGCTGCTTGTGCTTCACTTGGATCAGCCCCATTCTCAAAATTCAACTTTGTACCAATGTATTGATGAGCCAGAATATAGTAAGCATTTCCGCCCCTTGGTGGAGTCCACATTACCTCATAGTAAGATTGATTACTTAAAAAGAAAGTTGAATCCTCTCCAACTAATGCCCAAGTAGAATCGTAAGGCGCAGGCCCATAGATTGAATGTGTTTTCCAATATCCCTTTGAATGAGTACATCCTGTGTACACCAATTCAATTTCAAATTCAACTAATGTTTGTCTTTCAGCTGTATCTTGCCAGCCTGTGAACAATTCACTGGAACTACCAAAATTATCATCACCCTGGTCAGATTGTATATAGCTATCTGCAAATGCACTTGTGGAATCATATCCACTAGTATCATCTAGAGTCCACCAGATCATTAGGTAAGGACTGTCACCAGACTCTCTACTCGAGTAAGTTTGAAATTGTGCTGGAGATACTTCTTTAAGAAGCACTCCATAGTTTGGATATGTTTCATCGAACCAATTACTTACCACCGCGGTTATATCTACTGAATACAAACCTGTGGTACTCGGGATAAAAGAACCTTCAGAATCGGTATTGAAACTACCTCCGAAATTATTCCAGGTAATAACCAATTCCTGCCAGTCACTTGTAATCCTATGAAGCGTTACCTCTTCATTAAGTGCAGCGGTAGTATTAATGTAAAATTTGGCAGAATCAATTGTGGAGCCGAAAGGGATTGTTGCCGTTGATAATTTTATTTGGTTGGATTGGTTGGAATTGAAGAATGGTTCAACTGGATTCTGATCGTTTTGACAGCCCATGAAAGTCACTGTCGCAAGAAGCGCAACTAGTATAAAAAACAGCTTGTACTTATTCATTTTTAACCTTTGTTTTAGCTGTTGTAAAAAAATTACTATATAGAAATTGACACAAATCTGAATTGCTACAGCACAATAGATTGTATTTATCTAATCACAAATCATACAAAAAAATTTAGCGAGAAAAATTCTTTTAAGCAATGTTTACTTAATGATTGATATTCATTCTATCCCAAAATGATTCAATAGGTATACTCTATTGATAAAAAATGATACAGTAATAAAAGGCATTTTAATAATGAATAAGATGATGGGTAAAAACCCCGCCTAGTTATTAAGCAGGGGTTTAAGTAAAACTATAATACAGATTCTTATTTCATTAGTATCATTTTTTTAGTCTCAACAAAAGAACCTGCTTGCAGTCTGTAGAAATAAACTCCGCTTGGTAGGTTAGTTGCGTTCCACGTTATTTCATAGCTGCCTACTGGTTTTTCTTCGTTTACTAATGTTTCAATTTCGTTACCGAGAATGTCAAAGACTTTAATTATTACTTGTGATGATTGTGGAACCGAGTATTTTATCTTTGTATTCGGGTTGAAGGGATTAGGGTAGTTATGGTATAGAGTAAAATTCATTTTTGTCTGAGTAATAATTTCAACTGGTTCTTCAATAAATGTAATTCCACCATTCGATGTATGCATAATTAGACCCCATTCACCAACCAGCCAACCATTATTCGAGTCAACAAAATCTATCCCATTTGTCCATGTAATTGGTATATTTTGTTCTATCCAATTTTCTCCACCATCTATTGTTTTAAGTACTCTCTCAGAAACAAAACCCCCTCCACCAGTAACCCAGCCAATATCCTCATTTATAAACTTGATTGATGAATATTTTCCCCAACCACTATGTTGAAGTTCCCAGGTAATACCACCATCACTTGTGTGATAAATGTACCCGCTACAATACACCCAACCCGCACAATAACCACCAACACCCCATCCTTCCAATGAATCTACAAATTCAATAGACTTTAAGATTTTTAAACTGTCTTGAATTACTGTAGACCAATTTTGACCACCGTCTTCAGTAAACAATATCATACTAACAGAATTGTAACCGGCTATCCATCCATAATCTGAATTAATAAAATCTACTGAGTTGAGTGGTGCACTTACTCCACTTTCCTGTGGTAACCAATTTTGACCACCATCTTCTGTGAAAAGTATTAGACCGGAGTCCCCTACAATCCAGCCAATGTTCTTGTCTACAAAACATGCTGAATTTAATCGCGAAGTATAGGCAACCTGGCGTCTTTCCCACAGATTTCCACCATCGGTTGTATTT
>JBATTD010000513.1:0-3334 GCA_049670345.1 Ignavibacteriaceae bacterium | reverse complement strand
TGGAGATGAAGCAATAAAACTTGTTGAAGAGAATGGGTTTGACGTTATAGTACTTGATGTGCAGATGCCTGGTAAAAATGGTGTTGAAACTTTGAAAGAAATTAAAAATATCGAACAGCTTTCACAGGTTATTATGCTTACTGGTCATGCTACAGTTAAAACAGCAATTCAAGGAATGAAAAACGGGGCATTCGATTACCTGATGAAACCAACAGATACTGATGAATTGATTGAGATGATTAATAAAGCCAACCAGTTAGTGGCAGAACAGAGAGACAAGATTCGCCAGGCAGAGATTAATAATATATTAAATAAACGTGGCTGGTAATAATGGAGGAGAACGGTATAAATAGAATTTTTCAATTATTTATTATAGTTAAATGATTGTAATTAAAACCTTTCTTAAAAAGGAGGATTAGCGTGGATAAATTAACAGTTAAAGATTTGATGGTTCCTCTTTCCGGTTATGCTACCGTTAACGAAGATGCTAGTTTAGGTGAGGCAGTTAAAGCCTTAAAAAGAGCTCAAAAGAATTTTGATCCAAAACTCGATCGGCATAGAGCTATTCTCATCACTGATAAAAATAATAGAATTGTAGGCAAGCTTAGCCAATTGGATGTGATAAGGGCTTTAGAGCCAAAGTATTTAAATATTGATGATCCCCAATCCTTAACTCGTTTTGGTTATAGCCAGGATTACTTACAGTATACGCTTAAAGAGCATCGACTCTGGGAAAATGCTATAGACGACATTTGTAAAAAAGCAGCAAAACTTGTGGTAAAAAACTTAATGTATACTCCTACCCAAGGTGAATACGTTAAAGAAAATACCTCATTAAATGAAGCAATACATCATCTTATCATGGGTCGCCATCAGTCTCTGCTTGTAACAAGAGGAGAAGATATTGTGGGAGTATTGAGATTAACCGATGTATTCAGAGAGATATCCAACAAGATTAGTTCTTGTAGTGGATAATGATTTAAAAAGATCTTGATGTCTGGTTTCGTATAGAACATGACATAATAGATAAATTTCAATAAAGGGTGATTTAAATTGAAAAACGTTTCGGCTGAGTGGAGAGTTGAATTGAAACGAATTATTTTCCTACTACTGGGAGTAGTACTTTTTGCGATAGTTTATTATGCACCCTCATTACCGGATGCTGTAGACCCAATGGGTGAGCATTTTATCCTAAGTAGAGAAGGTAAAGGTGCTTTAGCTGTATTCGTTCTGGCTGGTACCTGGTGGTTATTTGAAGTAGTTCCTATTGGCATTACGAGCCTTACAATCGGAGTACTACAAGTCCTATTCTTAATTCGTCCTGCTAAATCTGCATTTAACGATTTTATGGACCCTTCAGTGATGTTTATTTTTGGTTCAATAATTATTGGGTTGGTTTTTACTAAAACCGGCTTAACAAAAAGATTAGCGTACAAAATGCTTTCTATAGTCGGGGAAAGAACCAGTATGATTTATTTGGGCTGTTTTATCGTGACCGTAACCCTTACACATTTTATGGCCCATACTGCTGTTGCGGCAACAATATATCCTCTTTTATTAGCTATCTACAGTCTCTATGGCGAAGGAGATAAACCGACAAAGTTCGGAAAGGGTCTTTTTATCGGGATGGCTTATGTTGCAGGAGCAGGAAGCATAATAACACTTTTAGGTGCAGCAAGGGGTGCGGTTGCTATCAGTTTTTTCAGCGATATTGTTGGAAGGAATGTTTCCTTTTTTGAATTAAGTTATTACATGTTTCCCATTGGATGGATAATGACTTTTATATTGTGGGGATTTATTATGGTATTCTTCAAGCCAGAGAAAAAAGTGATTCCCGGTTTGAAAGAGAGAGCAAAAAAGCTTAATGCTGAACTCGGATCATTCAACCGACAGGAGATTGGCACAATATTAATCGTTTTTGGATGTATCATAGTGATGGTACTTATTTCCTTTATTCCATTTCTTCAACCAATAAGTAAAACAGCAATCATATTAATTTCCACCATCCTATTTTTTGTATTTAAGATACTGGATCTTAATGATCTTGAAGCGATACCCTGGAATATAGTTTTACTTTTTGCAGGAGCTATGAGTATTGGCTTTTGCCTTTGGGAAACTGGTGCAGCCAAATGGATAGCCATTAACTGGCTTACTATGTTTCAAGACGCTCATTGGTTTGTATTTATTATGAGTATTGCTTTGCTTGTCTTACTTATGACTAATTTTATTATGAATGTTGCTGCGATTGCAATAACTCTTCCAGTAGCGTTAGTGATCGCTCCATATCTAAATGTTGCTCCTGAAGTTGTACTCTTCTCATCTTTGGTAGTTGCAGGAATGCCATTCCTTTTGCTTGTTGGTGCAGCACCTAATGCTATCGCATATGACTCGAAACAATTTACATCAGGAGAATTTTTTAAATGCGGAGTTCCCGCAAGTGTTATCCTGTTGATAATATTAGGATTGGTTGTAACAATCCTTTGGCCGATTATGGGAATGCCAATCACATTAGCTAATTGAGAGATTGAATTATTCTCTAACTTTTTCAAGAATTAATTTGTGACCATCTTTTTTAGCTGTAATATCTTCTTTAAAGTTAGCTATAGCTTTCGAGGAACTTTCAATATCTGACAACTTCTGCTGGCTTTATACAAGTCGGGAGTAATTATTTGTTAAATCATTTAACGCACTTTACTCAGATAAATTATAGAATATTTTTTTCAATTATTAAATGTTTAATTTTGATGAGTTAAATTCTATTCATTTGGGATTTATAATAAATGGGATACTTTTAAAACAATACTGGTAAATATTTAGGTAAAATAATGAAGAATAAATCTTATAATCCTTTCGAAACAGCACAGGAACAATTCGATCACGCAGCTGAATTACTTGAATTAGACCAGGGAACTCGTGAATTGCTCCGCAACCCTATGAGAGAATATCATTTTAATATACCAGTCCGTATGGATGACGGACTTGTAAAGGTATTTCGCGGATTCAGGGTTCAGCATAACGATGCACGTGGCCCTGCCAAAGGCGGAATACGATTTCATCCACAAGAAACTATTGATACTGTACGCGCGTTATCTATGTGGATGACGTGGAAGACTGCGGTGCTTGATTTACCTCTTGGTGGAGGAAAAGGCGGAGTTATCTGTGACCCGCATACTTTAAGTAATTTGGAACAAGAAAGAATTTGCCGGGGATGGGTGAGACAAATATTTAAGAACGTGGGTCCCAATTCAGATATTCCCGCCCCTGATGTAATGACAAGTGCTCAGCATATGTTATGGATGCTTGATGAATATGAAGTACTACACGGTTCCAAAAG
>JBATTD010000512.1:0-2170 GCA_049670345.1 Ignavibacteriaceae bacterium | reverse complement strand
ATTATTTGGAGGCAATTGGTGGAAGAGAAAAATTTTCAAGTGTTGAAGATCGAACAACAATTATGCGCGGCGAAATAATGGAACAAAATTTAAGCATAGTTATTAAACAAAAAGCCCCGAATAAGCTAAAACAGAACATCCGCTCCGGGGAAATGAAGCAATCCATTATTTATGATGGCACGATGGGTGTTATAGTTATAGGGGATAAGAAAACTGAGTTTGATAATAAAAAATTGGAAAAATTAAAATTGGAAGCAGCAATGAATTTTCTTCTTGATCCGGAACCGTACGGGATTTCTCTTGAATTGACGGGAATTGAAACTGTTGACAGCACGTTATGCTATAAAATAGTATTAATTACAGAAGAAGGTACAAATTGGGTGCAGTTCTACGAAATTGATTCGGGATTAAAAATAAAAGAAGTAAAAGAGGTTGAAACCACACAGGGAAGTTTTCAGCAGGAAACTTTTTATAGCGATTATAAAGAAGTTGACGGTTTGAAATTTCCTTTTAATATAAAACAATCATTCGGTATGCAGACAGTTGAGATGAAAGTTAGCAGTGTAAAGTTAAATGAGGGGTTAGAAGATTCTATTTTCGAGATGCCTGAATAATGCAGAAAAGAATATATTCCGTTATTGTTTTCGATCTTGGCAATGTACTCATTCCCTTTGATTACAATACTCTCATTAAGAAACTCGATGAGGTAAAAGAAGGTTCTGGCAAACATTTTGTTGATACCTACTTCGCCAATTATGACTTCCATAGAGATTTTGAACGTGGGAAAATAAGTGAAGAGAAGTTTATCGAAAGAATGCTTGAAATTCTTGACCACTCCATTGACGGTGAAACATTCTGTAATTATTTTTCTTGCATCTTCAAACAAAACAAAGAGGTTGCTGCACTCCTTCCCACACTGAAAAAGAATTACAAATTGATCTTGCTCTCAAATACAAACTCAATCCACGAAAAGTATGGATGGGAACACTACGATTTTCTCAAACATTTTGATGACTTGATTCTCTCACACAAGATTGGTGCAGTTAAACCGGAAGAAAAAATTTATCGTGCTGTTGAAAAATCTTCCGGCTCTCCTGCAGAAGAACACATTTTTATAGATGATATCGAAGAATACGTAAATGCTGCAAAAAGTTTTAGCTGGGATGGTATACACTTTAAAGGTTATAATATTTTAGTTGAGGAATTGAAACTAAGAGATATTATTCAAAATTAACGTATAGCACGTTAATCGTTATTCCCAAAATTCAAGCTAATTAGCTTTCATTTTGTTAAATTATTGTAGAAAAACATTTCCAAATATTTATTTAGTATATGTGCTTAATAGTTTTCGCATACAAGTCTCATCCGAAAGATAAATTTATCTTTGCTGCAAACAGAGATGAGTTTTACGATCGCCCAACCGAACAGGCTGATTATTGGAAAGATCATCCGGAATTACTTGCAGGTAAAGATTTACAAGCCGGGGGAACCTGGATGGGCATAACAAAGCAAGGAAGATTTGCAGCAGTTACAAATTACAGAGATCTGAAAAATATAAAAGAAGATGCTCCATCGCGCGGAATGCTAACATTGGATTTTCTTAACGATAATATTTCAGCCGAAGAATATTATGATAACATAAAACCTTCACTACAAGATTATAATGGTTTTAATCTTATACTTGGCAGCGTTGATGAACTTTTCTATTTTTCTACTCATAAAAACGGCATTAAAAAACTTGAGCCGGGCATCTACGGATTGAGCAATGCCACATTAAATACAGATTGGACGAAAGTAAAAAAGAGCAAAGATGTTTTATCAATCTTACTTAAAAACGATGAAATTCATCCATGGGAGTTGCTAAGCATTTTAAACGATACACGACAAGCTAAAGATGAAGATTTGCCCGATACCGGTGTTGGGATGGAATGGGAAAAAATACTATCCTCAATCTTTATTCAATCTCCAAAGTATGGAACAAGATGTTCAACAGCAGTGGTTGTAGATATCGAAAATAATTTTAGATTTGCCGAAAAAACTTTTTTTGGCAATCAGGGTGCATTTTCCAATAAAGATTACAGTTTTAAAATTAAAGTTTAATTTAAAAGCAATAATGGATATTGAAGTAAAACATGATAAAGAAAACGAACGCTTTGTCACTGAAGTAGAA
>JBATTD010000511.1:0-12593 GCA_049670345.1 Ignavibacteriaceae bacterium | reverse complement strand
GAGAGCGTCTGACTGGCAGTCAGAAGGTCACCGGTTCGAGCCCGGTTAGCTCCACGATTTTCCTACAAAAACGCTACTACTTGTCTGATCTTTTTACCGACCTTTATTTTGCGCTGAGTTTTTATTGAATAATTTTGTGCAATTCCACTAATTGCAATCAAAGAACTATTGGATCACTCTGAAATAAGTACAACTCAAATATATTTCACACGAATCTTAAAAATCTACGAAATGCTATTCACAAACTAAACTCAACTTAAAAGAAGGCTTTTGATGAACAATTAGCTGAACATTTAGGGAAGAAAATTCATTTGTTAAAAGAAATTAAAAAATAGCATTAAGATAAAAAAGAATGTTGAAGAAGTATATTTCTTAACTTTGGATTTTGATAAAGCTATCCGTCTATGGAGAAGTATATTGAGATGAGCAGTTCATCAAAGTAATCCTGGTTTCTTCATCCAACGGTTAACCATTATAAATCTATAAGTGATGAAGGAGAAGTAATTAAAATAAGGAATAAGTTCAAAGTTATTATTTAACTTAAACGATCAATTTCATTTGATGAGCTTGGAATAATAAAAGAAGTAATGCTAGTTTAACTAATACAAGATTTTTTAGAATAATTGGCTAAGAATGTATCCGGGAGTAAATATTTTAGAATAAATTTAACTTTTAGTACAGAATAACATTAGTTAACTTTTAAAAAAGTATAAGTATTACTTGACTTTTATATTCAGAATCCTTAAATATGAATTACTTTCTTTCAAAACTTTAGAAAGTATGGGTATTTATTTTTACTCTTTGAATATTATTGATGGGATGCACTATGATAAGAGAACTCAGTCTTTTAAATACTAAATCTTTCCAAAAAAAACATTTAAATTCCACAAATAATTATGGAGAATCGAAGTGATACGAAAATTTACTCTTCTTTTTCTCTTGTTCCTTCTGAGCTTCACTCTTGTTTATGCAGGACAGACCGGGAAAATTGCCGGTAAAGTTACTGATGCAGAAACTGGGGAGCCATTGATAGGAGCAAATGTTCTTATTACTAATACTACCATGGGTGCTGCCTGTGATGTCGATGGAGATTATTTTATTTTAAATATACCTCCAGGAATTTACAGCGTTGAAGTATCAATGGTTGGGTACACAAAAGTCATACAAACTGAAGTGAGGGTTAGCGTCGATAAGACCACAACTTTAAACTTTGAGTTGTCGATAACCCCTATTGAAGGCGAAGAAGTTGTTATTACTGCTCAAAGACTTGCGGTGAAAAGAGATGTCTCTCACTCTGAGACCGTAGCCTCTTCGGATGAAATTGAAGCAATTCCTTTGATTACCGATGTTACTGGCTTTACAGAATTGCAGGCAGGGACTAGCGTTAATCAAGATGGTGAACTATTAATTCGTGGAGGTGGGGGCACACAGATAGGAATGGTAGTTGATGGACTTGTGGTTGGTAACAATCTGGAAGGTGCAATTTTAGATGTAGTTAATCTTAGTGCCATTCAAGAAGTAAGTATAATTCGCGGAGGATTTAACGCAGAGTATGGTAATATCCGCTCAGGACTATTTAATGTTGTAACGAAGGAAGGTTCCGAACAGCGTTACCATGGTTCTATAGACACCAGGTTAGGTCTGGCACATCAAAAACACAGAGGGGCCAATATATATGATTTGAATAATTACTATGTGAGACCATATGTTGATCCTGCAGTGGCCTGGGTTGGAACCAAGAATGGTGATTGGGATGCATACACACAAGGCCAGTATAGGGAATTTGAAGGATGGAACGCCTTTACTGAAAGGATTAATAACGATGAAGATCCTAGTAATGATATGACACCGGAGGAGGCCAGAAATTTATTTATCTGGCAGCATGCTCTCCAGGGATCCGCAGAATTAGGTCATCCAAATCCTGGTGAATATGGGGAAAAGCCCGATTATAATATTGATGCGAGCTTAAGCGGTCCTGTACCGTTTCTGGGTGAATATTTAACTTTCTTCCTTTCCTATCGATATAATCAAACTCAATATCCATTCAATCAGACGATTGGTGCCGAAATCTTTAATAACTTTTTTGCAAAAATAAATTATCAGTTAAATCCGGCGTTTAGAATAGGAGTTGAGGGAATTTATAATAAAACTAACACTGATGATCTTGCCTGGGGCTTTGAGGGACACGATAGAGGTGTTTATTTTCCACATGTTACAAGCCCAATGGATATCACACAACAAATTTATGGAATAACGGTGGATCACGTACTAAATCCACAAACTTTTTATAAGTTCCGGGCTTCTTATATTAATATTAAGAACGATCAAAACAGAGCAAGAGTTTTTAGAAACATAGAAACTCTGGCTCAATTCGGTGCTGTTCTTGTTGATGAGCAGCCTTTTGGTTGGCTGAATGATCCAGGGTATGTTTATGCAGTTGCAGACGAAATGGTTATAGGTGGAGTTGGCGGTAACCAAATAAATCAAACTGAAGTTAATACATTAGATATTAAATTTGATTTGACCGGCCAGGTTGATAAATACAACCAGGTTCAGGGCGGTTTTGAATTTATTTATGACGATTTTAATATATTCAACCAGATAGATGGTTTTGATCCTACTGGAAATAACCTAAATACATGGCGCAATTATCCACTTAGAATTCAGGGATATTTACAAGATAAACTTGAATTTCAAGGATTTGTTGCAAATGCAGGATTGAGATTTGATTACGGTTCACCGCGTGGTCAGTTTTACGGTGTAGATCCATACAATAGATACTTTTCGCGAGCATATAAAGAATTTTTCGCGGCTGAGGCACCAAGTGAAGAATCAAAGACGAGCTTTACTGTATCACCAAGATTAGGTGTATCCCACCCGATTACAGATCAATCAAAACTCTATTTTAATTATGGTCACTTCTACACTTTGGCCGGTGCCTACGACCAGTTTGAAATTAATTACGGGGGACCTCCAACCGGTATAGGTTCAGTTGGAAATCCAAATCTTGAGCCCGAAAGAACAATAGCGTACGAACTTGGCTATGAGCAGGAATTTTCCGATTGGTTTCTATTTAGATTAACAGGATACTACAAAGATATTACCAATGAGATTGGCGAAGTTAATTATGTTAACTTTGACAACAGTGTAAATTATGTAACCTTTGAAAATGATCAATATCAGGATGTCAGGGGTTTTGAGATCGAACTTAGAAGAAGCTGGGGTGAGTGGATAACAGGTTGGATCAATTATACATATTTGGTTTATAACGTTGGCCAGGTTGGTCGCGAGGTTCAATTTCAGGATCCGAGAAGACAAGCTGTAGAAGGTCTAAGAAATCCAATACAGGAGAAACCATTGGCACAGCCTCATGCCAACGCAAACTTTAATATTATGTCTCCCGCAGGTTGGGGTCCAACTATTGGAGATTATCCATTTTTAGATTTACTGAGTGTAAATTTCTTAATTACCTGGGCAACAGGTAATTACCTTACCTGGGACCCTTTACCACCATTTACGGAAGAAAATAATTTACAATGGAGTGACCGGTGGAAAGTTGATATGAGAATAAGTAAAACGTTTGATATCTCGACATTTGAATTCGATTTATTTGTGGATGTAGTAAACGTATTTGACTTAAGATATTTAAGTGGTGTAACTCTAGTGGATGAAGAAGGAGGAGCAGCAGTTCCTGGATTTGATGGTGAGGCTGACTGGCGCGACTATCTTAATTCTCTTCATTTACCTATTTATTCAGATCCAAAATATGATGGTAAAGGATTTACTGCCGGAGATGATCAGGTAGGTGATGTTAGATCAGCTGATAAACCATATATCAATATGCCGAACATTGACTTTATAGCCTGGAATCCACCAAGATCTGTCGTTTTAGGATTAAGGATTGGTTTTTAACAAAAAATGAAATTAAGCAAGGATTAATAGAATGAAGCACAACAACTTAAAAATATTCTGGATAATTCTAATATGTCTTTCATTCAGCATTACTGATATAATTGCACAAGGTATCAAAAAAGAGATAAATGTTGGATATCTTCGCTGGCAAGTGGTCGATAGTGGTGATGAAGGTGAAGGTTCTATGGGCTGGGGGGCAGAAGGAGGGCCCACCTCATTCTGGGATGGATATGTGTGGCCCATTTTCCAATCAAAAGCAGTAATGTTGGGATGCAAAAACTGGGTTGATACCCTGGGTCAGGTAAATAGCGTTAAGATTTCCGGTCACGGTCAATGGGAAACTGATGATAAGCATATAATGATGCCGGTTCCTGATAGTGAAGGATGGACTATTAATAGATACTACAGATATGCTCCAGTTGAAATGGTAGTTGATGGACTACCCCTTCAGGATTTCTTCCCGCAAAATCTATCAGATCATGTCGACCCGGGAATGCTGCCGGGTACTGCCGATGCATTGGTAGAATCTTACACCAATACAGATATGGGTGTTACCATGCATCAGAGAGTTATCGCATTTAGCCAGCAGAATCATAATAAGTATATAATTAGAGAATATATTTTTACCAATACGGGTAATGTTGATCTGGATGATGAGATTGAATTACCAGGCCAGGTTATAAATGATTTCTACTTCCTAAAGCAGTTAAGAACAAGGGAAGAAGGAACCAGACCCTGGGTCAGTGCTAAAGGACAATATCCTGGTGAAGATTTGAGAATAATGTATGGATATATGACAAGAGAACCTGATCTCGAATACGATGGTTTGGGATGGCCGCAGATAGAAGACGGATTCGGTATGTTTTGGCATACGACCTTTTGTGGTGAAGCAATATTGCATGCAAGTAGGAGCCCGCAGGAGTTTGATGTTGATGACATTAACCAACCGCAAATGACAGGCTATCAAGATGTTGATTTTCCATCTTTTACATTTCAGCCTAAGAATATGAGTTCAGATCAAATAGCAACTCTTTATCAAGTAATGCAGGAAGGATTCGAAAATTTAGATCCATACTTCTGGCCTCCGCTTCAAGGGGCAAAACCGGGAACTCATCATGGTTTACCATTAGATGAATTTGGTATACCATATGTCACAGGAATGCCCGGATTTGGATTCTCTCCCAGTGTTTGTTACTCTGTTGGTCCTTATACATTAAATTTTGGTGATTCAATTAAAATAGTTGTTGCTGATGTAATTGGAACAATAAATCCGGAGACATCATACGAAGTTGGACAAAAATGGATTAATAATGAACCAATTGACAGACCTCCGGATTGGGATGAGTCAAATCTTCCTCAGCAATATCAAGACTTTCCGGAACTTTACGCAGCTGATGATGAGAGAGATGAAGAAGTAAACCTTAATAAAGATATGTGGATACTTTCAGGGCTGGATTCTCTTCTTATGAACGCCAAGGCTGCACAATGGGCATATCAAAATAATTATAATGTACCCCAACCACCACGACCTTCTTCATTTGAGGTTAGATCACTTTCTGATGGTATCAGAATTGAGTGGGGTTCTGAATCTGAAGCTGATGGCGATTTAGCCGGATACAGAATATACCGTGCAAGAGGTGATTATTTCCCGAATGTTCCTGAAGGAACAACACAACTTTTAGGTACCTGGGAACAAGTATATGAAGGGCCTGTTAGCACTAAGACTTTTACAGATACTTCGGCTCAAAGAAGTGTTGCATATTACTATGCAGTTATTGCATTCGATGATGGTCAATCTAACGGAACAGATTTCAATGGCTTGGAACAATCACTCGAGAGTAATCCTTATACCAGGATTACAACTAGCCCTGCATACAAACTCAGCCCAGCTAGTCCTGATTTAAGTGATGTAGTTATTGTACCTAATCCGTTCAATTTATCAGCCGGCGATTTACAATTTCCCGGAGAGCAAAATAAAATTGTGTTCTTTAATCTAACACAAAGATGTACGATAAGAATTTTTACAGAGAGCGGAGATTTGGTTGCAACTATTGACCATGAGGGATCTGGTGACGCTTCCTGGGGAATTTCAGACGAAACTTTCCAAGCTACACAAGAGGCCCAAATTGTTGTGAGCGGTGTATACATTGCTCATATTGAAACTGATGATGGTCAAACAGCAATTAGAAAATTTCTCATTGTACGATAAATAAGGATTAGGAGAATTAGAAATGAAAAAATTAATAATATTATTTAGTGTTTTTTTACTAGTTGCGTTATTTATTACACCGGCTTATTCCCAAAACAAAGTGGCGCAGACAGGTCTCCAGTTCTTAAAAGTTGATCCTAATGCACGGGCCGCGGGTATGGGTGGCGCGCTTACTGAAGCCTCTTTTGATGCATCCGGTATGTTTTATAATCCTGCAGGTATGTCGAGAAATGAGAAAGATTTTGATTTTCTCGCCAATCATACTCAATGGATCGCCGATATTAAGTATACTTCGTTCGCTGTGGCCAAAACATTTGGGGATATTGGAACGTTTGGTGTAAACGCGATAATAACTGATTATGGTGATATTACCGGTACACGGGTGTCTGGCACCGATCCGAGAGGTTATGTGGAAACAGGTAACCTGAGTGTTAACGCCTATTCATTTGGAATAGCTTATGCTCGGAACATTAGTGAACAATTTTCCATAGGTGGACAAGTTAAGTATGTATATCAACAGTTGGGAAATAGTAAAATGCCGGATGGCAGTATCAAGGAAAATAAGGTTGATGGTTTTGGTTTTGATTTTGGTACTATATTCTATCCTGGTTGGCACAGTTTCAGATTTGGAATAAGTGCAAGAAATTTTGGCGCGGAGCTAACCTATGAAAAAGAAGGTTTCGAACTGCCACTCACATTTACAATTGGGATTGCAATGGATGTGATGGATTTTGTTAATACTGAAAATCAGAGCTTACTTATTACTGTGGATGCCGTTCATCCGCGTGATTTTGCAGAAAGACTACACTTTGGATTAGAATATACATTCCTTAGCATGTTTGCATTGCGTGGTGGATATAAAGTTAATTATGATGTTGAAGATTATGCACTTGGTGTTGGATTCTTCAAAGACATCGGAGATGTTCTGGTTAAAGTTGATTACGCCTACTCAAATATGAAATTCTTTGATGGAATTAATAGACTTACAGTTGGCTTTGGATTTTAAATTTGAGTGAACTCAAAAGAGATTATAAACTAAAAAATCCGAAAGGAGAAAAGTTATGAAAAAATATTCGATGATAATATTCCCTATCGTAATATCATCCATAATTATAATGTTCATTCGTTGCTCGGAAGATCCTTTTACCATAGCGGATATAAATACATCTTTACCGGTAATCACATCGATTGAAGCTAGTGAGACCAGGATATTGATTGAAACATCAGTTCAAGTTTCTGTAACCGCTCAGCAGGGTGATAGCTATTCATGGTCAGCTGCGGATGGTAGTTTCGATGCCCCAACTTCTACCACTACAAACTGGACTGCCTCAAGTACAGGTGGTGTATACAAATTAACTTGTACAGTTACAAACAGCAGCGGTTCAAGAAAAGCTTCTATAAATATGCAGGTCTTGGAAACTCTTCTTCCTGATGGTGTTACAGGATACTGGTCATTTGATACCGGTTTTAATGAAGAGGTTAATGAAATAGAAGGAGTAGGCGGAGTTGATGTCTCAATTACTGGTGATGCGGTTGTAGGAGATGGAGCTGCATTATTTGAAGGAGCTGATGAGGAAATAGAAAGTGCCCTATTTTATCCTGAGGCTGATGCTCCTATGGGCCCGGAAGATTTGTTTACTATCACGTTATGGGCAAAAACTGAGGATGAAGGCTTAGGCTTTCTTTTTGGTAGAAGTTTTGACGGTGAATATGTTGAAGGTGGTAAAGGTATATATTTAGAAGGAGGTTTTGTTGTTTTTGATATATCCTGGGTCGATGGTTTTACTGCAGAAGAAGTTCAAGTTAATGATGGTGAATGGCATCACATTGTAGTTGTAAAAGCAGAAGAAGAATTTCTGTTTTATGTTGACGGTGAGGAAATCCTTGCAGTCGCACCCGAGGAGTGGAGTGACGATGAGGGAACTGTTGTTACCATAGGGGCAGCCATGGAAGAAGAAGGCTCAGACTGGCCAGGAACATTCCAGGGAACTATGGATGATGTAAGATTTTATCCAGATGCGTTAAGTGAAGAGGATATAATTGCCATATTCGAAGGTGGATAAGCTAAAATAATCTCTCTCTTATAGATAAGCGGGTGATAGACTAACAAACTATCACCCGTTATTGTATATAGGTGTTTATCGTTTAAATATTAATCTAATTATGTCAAAAATTGTTTTAGTATCTGTTTTACTAATTAATATTTTACTTTTCTTCTCGATTGGGTGTAATAGTCCCACGGATGATGTATCCGTTTGGGATAAAGAGAAAGCTAAGCAATGGTATGCGGAACAGGACTGGCTGGTGGGCGCTAACTTTACCCCAAGCACGGCAATCAACCAGATTGAATTTTGGGCCGAGGAAACTTTTGATCTGGGAACTATAGATAGAGAACTTGGTTACGCCGAGGAAATCGGTTTTAATTCAATTCGCGTTTACCTTCACTATTTAGTTTGGGTAAGTCATCCCGCAGGTTTAAAAGAAAGAATTAACAAGTTTTTGAGCGTATGTGAAAAGCATAACATTAAAGTTATGTTTGTTCTGTTCGATGATTGCTGGAATGATAATCCCACCCTTGGCAAGCAACCGGATCCCAAACCCGGGGTACATAACTCAGGCTGGCTGCAATGCCCTGGAGGAACAAAAAGATTGGAAGATAAATCTCTTTATCCTGTACTCGAAGCTTATACCAAGGATTTAATCACACACTTTGCCAATGATAAAAGAATCGTCGTATGGGATTTATTCAATGAACCGGGGAACTTTGAACATTTTAATCTTTCTTTGCCTCTGTTAAAATCTGCATTTGAATGGGCTCGAGAAGTAAATCCCTCACAACCAATTACATCAGGCATCTGGAGCTGGGACAAGGAATTTGAAAATCTTAATGATTTTATAATATCAAATTCTGACATTATAACTTTTCATCACTACGGAACCAAGGAAGAATTACCCGAATGGATAGATAGTCTTGCTAAGTATGACAGACCAATGTTATGTACGGAATATATGGCACGGACAAGAGATTGTACTTTTGAATCTCATCTTCCTGTATTTAAGGAAAAGAATATTGGTGCCTATAATTGGGGATTGGTTAGTGGTAAAACTCAAACCATTTATATGTGGGATTCGGTTTACACAGCCGAACCTGAAACCTGGTTCCACGATATATTCAGAAAAGATGGATCTCCTTTTGATAAAAATGAAATCGAGCTTATAAAATCATTAACGATGATCAATTAATTTGGATTAAGCTAATAAGTACAGCATTAAGTGATCGGAGTGTAATATTGGAGTTAAAAAATCATTTAACATAAATCAAAGGAGATTATAAATGAGGGCATTATCAACATTTAGTTTCATACTTTTTCTATCTATAATTATTTCTACCAATTTGTTTGGGCAAAAGTATGAGCCTATCTGGGAATCTTTAGTAGGGCATAAAACACCACAATGGCTCCAGGAAGGCAAGTTCGGCATTTACACTCACTGGGGACCTTATGCAGTTCATGCTTATGGTTCAAACACTACCTGGTATTCCTTTGCATTATACCAGGATCCTGAGGGAGAAGCCCGCCAGCACTTCGAGGAAACATTTGGAAAGTTAACACCAGATTTCGGATACAAGGACTTAATTCCATTGTTTACTGCTGAGAAGTTCGATGCCGATGAATGGGCGGATCTGTTTCAAAAGGCCGGAGCAAAATTTGCCGGTCCCGTTGCAGAACACCACGACGGTTTCGCGATGTGGGATACTGAATACTCCGAATGGAACGCTGCTAACATGGGTCCGAAACGAGATATTGTTGGTGAACTGTCAAAAGCTATGAAGAAACGAGATATGAAATTTGTAACCGCATTTCATCATGCCGCCAACTGGTTCTTCTTCCCCGTTTCGGATCCTCAGTATGATGCTGGTGATCCAAAATATTCTGGTCTTTATGGGCAGCCTCACGAACCAGGAGCAATGCGTAACCAGGAATTTATCGATGAATGGTATGGAAAAATTATCGAAGTGATTGATAATTACGGTCCGGATTTTATATGGTTTGATTTTGCTCTTGATGCAATACCGGAAGGTTATGTAAAAGATTTTCTTGCTTATTATTATAACTGGGCAGAGAAGAATGGAAAAGAAGTAGTAGTTACATATAAAGACCATGATATTATTCCCGGTGCTGGAGTTCGTGATCTGGAATTAGGTCAAGAACCCAATGTGACTTATCATGATTGGATAACTGATACTTCTGTTGATGACAGGGGTGCTTGGGGTTGGGCAAATGATCTTACTTTCAAAACGCCCAACCGGCTTATTGACAATCTTATAGACCGTGTTAGTAAAAACGGATACCTACTATTGAATGTAGGTCCCAAACCAGATGGAACAATACCAGAGGGTGCTAAAGAAGTATTGCTTGAAATGGGTTCCTGGCTTGAAACAAATGGTGAGGCTATTTATAGTACTACGCCATGGTTCATCGCGGCTGAAGGACCAACCAACCTGGGGTCAATAGAGCGCCAGGGTTTTAACGAATCAGACGTGGTTTATACTCCTGAAGATATCAGGTTTACAGTTAATGGAGATAATCTTTATGCAACATTTCTTGATTGGCCGGGAGAAAAGGCAGTAATTACAACAATACGTGCAACAGGACCTGATGCTGATAAAATAGTTATACCGGATTGGGCGAAGCTTGAAGATGCTCCTTCTCTTACTGGTACAACCTGGGATTTGCCTGAAGATGGTAATGATGAAGTAGTTTATCACTATGTATTTACCAGCGAAAAAGAATTTCGAGTTTCTGGTGGAGACGCTGGAGAAGGTCTTGATGGTGAATATTCACAGGCTGGCAATGATGTATTTTTGAGAGTTGGTGGTTTTTCATGGACCGGGCAATATGATGGTGAAAAATTCTCCACAGAGGATCAAAGCCCAAATTACCCAGGATTTTATAAAGAAGAGATCAAAAGAATAACTTTGCTTGGAGATGGTGAAGAACTTGAATGGGTGATGACAAAACAGGGATTGGTTATCAAAACACCTGAGAAAAAAGGACAGTATGCTTATTCATTTAAGATTGAGCGCTATCATCATCCTAAACTTGACTAAATATTAGAAGAAGAATTATAAAATAAAGATCAATAATAAAAAGGGGATTGGAAACGAAAAATTCCAGCAGCATATAATACAGGAAGATGGTTGTTGGAGTTGACCGAATTGCGAAACTTTACAATGATAATTGTTTATGGGCCTGAACATTCTGATTGACATGAATAAGCCAAAGAGGTTGTAGAAAAATTTTGTGATCATTGTCCACAAAATGGATTTGCAGAAAATTATAATACACTAACTCGAGAAAGTCTTCGGTAGTTGGGGCTTACCTGACGCAAGTGTGTTTCTTGTAACGGCACATTGGTATTTGACAACATAATTCCTGGCAAAATACTTTTCACTTATTAACGCATTGAAAGAATGACAAAAAATATTAAGAGGAACGAATGAAATATTTAATCGTTGTTTTCATAGTCACTTTTTCATTTTCACTCGCTCAACAAAATGATAACGTCATCTGCTGGTGGAAATTTGATGATTCAGAAAAAAACTTAAAAGCAGGTACGGAAGAATTTGTCTCAGGAGCTAAATTTAATATAGTAGGGTTAGCCAACTATGTTCCGGGAGTAAAAGGCACTGCCATTAAGTTCGATGGATTTTCATCTTATGTTGAAGGTAGACCAAAATTGCCAACAATCAGAAACGAAGATGATGAAGAGGAAATTCAATTTCCAAGAGAGATCAGTATTGAGACATGGATATCATTAGGTGCTTATCCATGGAACTGGGCTCCGATTCTAACAATAGGTAAATATAAAGTTACCGGATTTTATTTTGGGATTGATTCGAGAGGAAGGGTTGGATTTCATGTGTCGGATGCAACTTCCGTCTGGCATGAATGTAACTCAAAAATAAATCCCGATACAAAACTTGGGCTCGATCTTAAAAAATGGTATCACGTTGTTGGTACTTATAATCCTAATGACGGATTAGCAATTTATGTAAATGGAAAACTGGAGAATACTTATAACGATTTTCAATTTGATTACGGAATAGTATATAGTCAGATTGAGGAAGGATTCAGGATGGGAATGAATCGTGAGATGCTTGCACCGACGGATCCCATTCGTGACTGGGCGACTTATCCTTCGCAATATACTTTTGATGGAATTGTTGACGAGATAAAAATTCATTCGAAAAGCTTATCCCAAAAGGAAATAGAACATCTTTATAATTCGGTTCAACCTGAAAACAAGCCTGAATTTGCTCCCCGTAAATTCCCAACAGTAAAACCATCGGGAAGGTTTGCTGCAAATTATACACGATTAAAATATTATCCGGAATGGGATAATATTTGGCCGGTGGGTGATAATATGGATGTTGTTGTTCAATTTGATGAACTGCCGACCAAGCTTATGT
>JBATTD010000510.1:0-1686 GCA_049670345.1 Ignavibacteriaceae bacterium | reverse complement strand
TGAGTTTACAGTGATTGCACAAGTCTTTTTTAATAATAGTCCCGGGTTTACTTCTGAACAGTTTTACGAAATTCAGAAGCTCTATAATAAATATGATTTCTGGATAGTATTTACAGCCGGATTTACCCCACTTCCTTATAAGGTAATTACGATTTCATCGGGTGCTTTTCATATAAATATGGTGATGTTTTTATTCGCTTCATTTATCAGCCGTGGAGCGCGGTTCTTTTTAGTTGCGGGTTTAATCTGGAAATTTGGGCCACAGATAAAGCAATTTATTGATAAGTATTTTAACTTACTGGCAATTGTTTTTACTATACTATTAATCGGCGGATTTGTGATCCTCAATTATCTTTTTTAAAAAGACCTTTGTCCTGCCCAATTCGTTCATCGGCAATTTTTTTAATGTGCTCTGCAATTTTGGGATATCTTCTCAACACTTCATCGAACAACTCTCTGTCTAACCTGTAAAGATCGCTGTATGATTGGCTTCTTACAGCAGCCGTTCTTCTTTTTTGTTCTGTAAAGAGAGATATCTCACCGAAAAAATCTCCATCTGTTAAAACCGATAAATGTTCATCATTCATTACTACCTCCAGCTTTCCGCGAATAACAAAATACATTTCATTTCCAATATCTCCCTCATTAAAAACACATTCACCAGGGACACAAACAATAGGACGCATATGTAACGATACGTCTCTCAAAAAATTATCACTTACACCTTTGAACAAAGGTATCTTTTCAAGTATATCCCTTTTCAGATGAATGGATACTTCATTCTGTAACCCTTGCGGAAGACCGGATAGAAAAACAGATTCATCAAACCCAAGTTTTTTCTTCCAAATATAAGTGTAGTAGTCGCTTATCTTTTTCTGAAGGCTTAGGGGAATGTTCCTGTAATTAACAAAGACTTTTAGTTGATCTAAGTTATTAAAGAACTGGTTTCGTGCAGGGTTACGTTTTGAAAGAAGGTTCGCAACATTACCAATTATAAAACCGTAAACTCCAACACCGGCAAGCATAATTATCATCGCATAGATATGTTGTGCGTTAGTTAACGGAGTTGTCTCTCCGTATCCAACTGTTGTAAGAGTTTCTATTACCCAGTAAAGTGAAGTAACATATTTTGTGAGGTTATCCGCATCAGCTGGAAAGTCTCTCAAGTATATCCATCCGCAGGCAAGCCAGTGTGCAAACAATAATAACCAGAAAATAAAAAATCCAAGTATGAGGAAATCACCATATCTTATAGCTCTTTGCCGTGTGTGGTGCATATATTGTGCAACACGTATTAATTTTAATAATCTGAAAACTCCAATAGCAAGAACGGGAAAAACAAATAAAAATGGAATTGCTGCTAAAAGATCTATAATAAACCATGTCTTTAAATACTGCTCCCTTTTTTCCTTAATATTGCTATGCTGTGATACATCGGTATGGGGGAATAAATAGTTAACAAGAATATCTATAGTAAATACTACTGTGATAAGCCAATAGAAAATACTCAGGTAGATTCCCGGAGATATTTTCATTACGATGTTAAGCGGAATATAGATTGCCAGAAAGATTGAGCAGATGGTAATTATCAATTGCCAGGTTCTTCGGTATAAAATATTTTTTGGTATCGCGTACATAGAAGGCAGCATTTCTTTTCAATTATTCTTTAACTCTTAAATCTAAATT
>JBATTD010000509.1:0-2208 GCA_049670345.1 Ignavibacteriaceae bacterium | reverse complement strand
CGAGTTTATCATAACTAACAAGTGCTGCTTCAACTGTTTCTTCAATTACGTTAATGTAGTTTATTTCTTTACTTTCTCCATTAGCTAATTGTAATATTTTTTCGGCGCGAAAAATATTAGTATTATCCGCTTTCGGATAGAGTCCTTGTACTGAGCAAGCTTTACTATGCTTAGCTTTAAAAATTACTGCACCTCGAGATGATTCAACAGTTGATTCATTGTCATCTTCAAACGGCGGACGCATATTAGCTGTGATAAGGTTTTTTGTAATTGTACTACTTAAACCAAAACTGAGATTTAGATCTTTCTTTAAACCGGAATTATTTTGAATTATTAATTTTATTAATAAAGCTTTTTTACCAAAGGGCATTACAGTTGTTGATTTAAGACTAATCCCATCATGGTTTGCTTCTCTTTCTATTCTATCAGGGAACCATTGGAAAGTTATGTTAGCACCCAGCGATGGAAAGTATCTGTTATTCAAAAATAAACCGGCAGTAACAAAGTCTGAATTTGTAAATGGTGGAAAATTTAAACTGCGAATACCTGTTATATCCACATTCGCTTGTACCGCACCCCAAAAATTCGTTATGCCTGGAGGATTAAACATATCTCCGAATCTGTGAACTAACTTATCGCTTGCTAAATCTTCAACAGTGGGGATCATAATATTAAATTAATTTATGCTAATTCTACCTTAATTAGATGAGGAAAATACTCTTCAAATTCAATGTATGTGATATACAATATTCTTCCATTATCTTCTGATAATTCAGGGTGTTCCTTTCCTGCATATATTAAAACAGGGTAAGGTAAATCAATCTTTCTCTTAACATTAACCTGGTATAATTCAATATACTCACTCCAGGGACCCCATGGATTTGGTGCTATCCGGGCAACTATCTTTCCTGTTAAATCAAGAGAATGAACGGCTAAATAGGAGTTAAGATATTTATTAAATGAAACAGACAGTTCATTTGGCATTCCTTCAAATATTACTTGTGCATTTATGATGTCCTGATCCCAGGAGTTGTTTTCTGCTACTAAATATTCGTAACTACTTCTGTTTCCAATTTTCTCAGGTTTAACACGAGCAATATAGCATTGTTGAATTCCTTCCGGATTTTTTAAAACACCGTAACAATAAACAAACCCGTCATTATCAATATTATAAAGAACTGAAGCTGCAAATTGCGGTTGGTGCTCATTCCAAAAGAGTGTTTGATCATTAAACTTAATTCTTTTAAAAATCCAATCAGTGCTATAACCCACGGCTAATCCAGAACCAATCACTCTAAAATTAACAGGAAGCACATCACCTTCGGCAAGCATTTCAACCATTTGATAATATAGATAAATTTTCTCATCCAATTGAATTCCATGCAAACACCAAATTCTATATTGATCAGAATTTTCTTCAGCCAGATAGGGAATTAACTGCTTTAACTTAAAGGTATCACGCACTAAAAAATTAAAATCTTGCAAAGGTTTCGTTCCTGTACCTAGGAGGACAAGGAGAGCGGTGTTTGTAAGCATCTCCTCAATTTTCCCTGTACCTGCCATATTTTCATGACCGATTTTCTCTCCTCCAGGATACCAAAGACTTTCGCCTTCGGTTCTCTCTCCAACTAAAGTATCTCCAAAAAACCAGAGAATTTTATTCCCAACCCGAATTGAATAGGCGCCATCCATTCCTACAACACTATTAGGATTGTTCTCAAATTGCCTTCCGAGATCTTGAACATCCCGAACAATGATATTCTTCACAGAAAATAATAACTGTTTCCTGCGCTTTAAATGTGGCAGGAAACAGCTTTAGCTTTAATATTATTTAAGAAGAATCATTTTCTTTGTGTCGACAAAAGTTGAAGTTTCCAATCTGTAGTAATAAACACCACTAAAATTATTAACAGCCTCAAATGTTACCGTCTTTACTCCGGTTGAAATGTATTCATTAACTAATGTTGTTACTTTTTCACCTAAAGAATTGAAAACAGTTAACTTCACATTTCCAGATTCCGGGATAGAGAAAGTAATTGTTGTTGATGGATTGAATGGATTGGGATAATTCTGCATTAAGTTATATTCCGTGGCAATAATTCCTTCGTCTTCAACGGCCGATGCACCAACCGTGATAGAATTACCTTCACTAATGTCCCAATAGCTCGGATCTGTAAAATCAAATCCGGCATGTGAGATGTAATAACT
>JBATTD010000508.1:0-3655 GCA_049670345.1 Ignavibacteriaceae bacterium | reverse complement strand
TAGGTCAGGGTTCTGATACTGTTCTAGCTCAAGCTGCAGCGGAAGCGATGGGAATAACTATGGAGCGGATGAGCGTTGTATCTGCCGATAGTGATTTAACACCTCTTGGATTTGGTGCTTATTCGAGTAGGGTTACTTTGATGGGTGGTAATGCTTCAAAAATGGCTGGTGAAGAAGTTAGAAATCAAGTTTTAAAATCAGCTTCAGAAATTATGGAATTGGATGAATCAAAACTTACTGTTGGCAGCAATAAAGTTTTTGAAATAGATAATCCTGAAAATTATATTCCCTGGGAGAAGGCAGCGGAGGCACACTTTTCAACAAAAGGACCGCTTGTAGGGAAAGGACATTACTCACCCCCGGAAGGATTGGGCGGTACATATAAAGGTGCTGCCGTAGGAACGTCACCGGCATTTTCATTTTCAGCTTCTGTATGCGAAGTTGAAGTTGATATGGAAACCGGTAAAGTTAAAGTGCTTGATTTTTGGGATGCACACGATTGCGGCACTGCTATCAATCCAATGGCTGTTGAAGGACAGGTTGAAGGCGCAGTGGTGATGGGATTAAGTGAAACTTTGTTTGAAGATGAAGTGTTCGATAAAAACGGAAAACTGCTTAACGCCGATCTTCATAATTATTTAATTGCAACTTCAGCTGAAACCCCGCGAATCGATTCAACCATAGTTGACAGCTATGAACCGGAAGGACCCTTCGGAGCAAAAGAAGTTGGCGAAGGCGCCACTCTTCCTGTACTTGGTGCAATTGCCAATGCAGTTGCCGATGCAATTGGAGTTAGAATTTTTGAATTACCAATTACACCTGAAAAAGTTTTGAATGCTATCAAGAGTAAATCTAAATAAAATCAGGAAGGATATTTATTTTCAACAGGTAAGATACATTATTAAAAGCGACGTAGTACCCTAATTTCATTTGATATAATAAATTTAAATTGTCATTCTTAACCTGCCCGTCCTGTAAGCGGGTTTATTTCAGAATCTCATCTTTAATTTAAAGATCCTGAATCAAGTTCAGGATGACGCAGAGAAATTAGGACGCTACAAATGGTGGAATCTTTTTTTATTAATGAATGCCTATTATTATTTTATTAGTGGAGATTTTAGAAAATACAAAAATCTAACATTGTCAAATCAGGAGAAAGAATCATGGGAGAGAATAAATTATCATCCTGGAAAATGACCGAACCTAAAAGGGAATTCCAACTAAGCGAAAGCTACTTCCCTGAATTAAATAAAAATGAAGTACTGGTAAAGGTTGCCGGCTGCGGTGTGTGCCATACTGATTTAAGTTTTTGGCACTACGGTGTGAAAACAAAACACGAACTTCCGTTAACTCTGGGTCACGAAATTAGCGGGACAATTGTAGCCGGACAGGGCGACTGGTTAAATAAAAATGTAATTATCCCTGCAGTGCTACCTTGCGGAGAATGCGAATTATGTAAAAAAGGCAGAGGTAACATCTGCCAAAAACAGTTAATGCCCGGCAATGATTTTGACGGCGGCTTTGCTTCACACATTAAAGTTCCTTCAAAATTTCTTTGCCCTGTTCCCGATGATGTTTTACAAAAATATCCACTAGAAAAATTAGCAGTAATAGCTGATGCAGTTACTACACCTTACCAGGTTATTAAAAAGGCTGAATTAGAAGAAGGTGATTTTGCCATAGTAATTGGAGCAGGAGGAATTGGAATATACGGTGTACTGCTCTCAAAAATATTAGGCGCCAAAGTTTTAGCAATTGATATCAATGATAGCAAGCTTAACATTGCAGAGCAAAACGGTGCTGATGCCATACTTAACATTAAAGAACTTGATATTAAATCTACAAAATCTAAAGTAAGAGAAATTGCAAAAGATCTCGGGACATCCCTATACTGCTGGAAGATTTTTGAGATGTCCGGCACAAAAGCAGGACAGGAACTTGGATTTGCTCTGCTTGGATTTGCATCTACTCTTTCTATAGTTGGCTTTACAATGGATAAACTTGAAGTGAGATTAAGTAATTTAATGGCATTCGATGCAAAACTAATTGGCACATGGGGATGCAAACCTGAACTTTATCCGGAAGTTGTTGATCTTGTTGCAAAAGATAAATTGAAGATTGACCAGTTTGTTGAAACTTTTCCATTATCGAAGATCAATGAAGTTTTTAATAACACACTTGAACATAAGTATAATAAACGATCGGTCTTGGTGCCGGATTTCGATTAGGACAGTATTTATGTATGATTGTCATTCCCACGAAAGTGGGAATCTATAATATTTTACTGATTTTAGATTCCCGCCTGCCTGTCCGGTAGGCAGGTTTACATGGGAATGACATAAAAACGATAACGTTTGAGACAACTTTGACATTTTGTAAGTTATATCATCCACAAAAGTTATTAAATCACTATTTATAAAAATAATTGAGATACAGTCATGTTAATAGATCACAATTTAACTCAAGTCGAGTACAAAGATATTATTTTTGAAAAACGTCCTTGCCTTGATCACGAAGGTAAGTCCGTAAAAGCTTTATACAACGCATGGATATTTCTTAATAATCCAAAGCAGTATAACTCTTACACAACACAGGCAGTTAAGGAAGTAATCCTCGCATTCAGAGAAGCTTCTAACGACAGGAGTATTGTGGCAGTAGTATTTACTGCAGTTGGTGATAAGGCATTTTGTACAGGCGGTAATACCAAAGAGTATGCTGAGTATTATGCCGGGAATCCGCAGGAGTACAAACAATATATGCGGTTATTCAATGATATGGTTACAACAATTTTGATGTGTGATAAACCGGTAGTTTGCAGAGTAAACGGAATGAGAATAGCCGGCGGGCAGGAAATTGGTATGGCTTGTGATTTTACTATCGCACAAGACCTAGCAAGATTCGGACAGGCGGGACCAAAACATGGCAGCGCTCCCGATGGTGGTTCAACTGATTTTCTGCAGTTGTTTGTTGGTGTAGAAAGAGCATTTTACTCCTGTACTGTATGCGATCCCTGGTCTGCCCATGAAGCATTACGACATGGTTTAATAACTGAAATTGTTCCTGCATTAAAAGTGAATGGTGAATTTATTCCTAATCCAATGGTTTATACAGATAAATGGGTAAATGATAGGGGCGAGATCATTTACGGAACACCAAAGAGAGGGGATGAAAAAGAGAAAGCAAAAGAGTTATTAAAATCCGGCGAGGTTGATTTAACGCTACTCGATAATGCTGTTGAAAACCTTTGCACAAAACTTATGTGCCTTATGCCAAATTGTTTAAGCAAAACATTAAACTCGCTACGCAAAAAGAAACTTGAACACTGGGATAAAAATAAAGAGAGCAATAGGGATTGGTTAGCTCTAAATATGATGACTGAAGGTAAAGCTGGTTTCAGAGCTTTTAATGAAGGACCGAGAGGTAGCCAGGAAGTTGATTTTATTAAGCTAAGGCAAATGCTTGCAGAAGGTCATGAATGGAATGATGAAATGATTGAAGCTATTTCACCACAATTTCAAAATAAAGAATGACAGATATGCAAAAACTAAAATTAGAATACACTCACAATAATTCGGTTGACCGTATTAAACTTGATGATGGAAAAGGTAATGTTCTGGATAGTATTATGATGAGTGAATTGAATGTACTTCTAGAC
>JBATTD010000507.1:0-1905 GCA_049670345.1 Ignavibacteriaceae bacterium | reverse complement strand
ATACTGTTGAAAAGAAATAAATAATGATTGAAATAATTGTTACAATTAAAAACAAAGCTGGCTTACACACTCGTCCAGCAGCAACAATCGTTAAGCTTGCCGCTAAATATAAATGCGAGTTTTTTATTTCGCGTGATGGAATGAATATTAATGGTAAAAGTATAATTGGTGTTATGACGCTTGCAGCAGAAGAAGGTGCTGAGTTAACCTTATCGTTCGATGGAGTGGATGAGAAAGAAGCAGCAAAGGAAATTATAGAATTTTTTGAAATTGGTTTTGGCGAAGAATGAAATCATTTAAAGACATATACAAAGGTTCTGAGAATAAAATTGCCGGAATTCCTGCCGCACCAGGAATTGTAATCGGTGAGGTTTATCTTTTTACAAAAGAAAAACTTGAGATAAGTAAAGCTGATATTTCAGATGTTGAAGAAGCTAAACTAAATTTTTATGAAGCATTAGAACGATCGAAAAAAGAATTGACGAAAGTATTTGCAATAGCCAAAGATAGGATGGGCGATACAAGAGCAGGAATTTTTGAAGCTCAGTTGATGATTCTTGATGACCCGGTCCTTATTGAAAACATTTTAAAGCGAATTGAAGAGGAGAAAAAGCAGCCGGAGTATATTGTTGATGATGAAATTTCAAAATACCAGCAATTGATGATCCTTTCACACGAATCCTACATGAAAGACCGAGCTAATGATATTGAAGATATAAAAGACAGGATAGTAAGGAACCTTCGGAAGAAAAGATGGCAATCAAGAATTCAAAGTGATGCAGTTATAGTTAGTGATTCTTTAACTCCAGCAGATACTTTGCTTCTTTCAAGAAATCAAGTTAAAAGTTTTGTAACCGATCACGGCGGTTTGACTTCGCATGCTGCAATCATATCAAGATCACTTAATATACCGGCGGTTAGTGGAACTCACAATGCAACACAAAAATTAAAAGACGGGCAAAAAGTTATTGTCGACGGTTTTCATGGCTATATTATTTACGATCCTACAGCTGAACAAATTTCTTTCTTTGAGAAAAAACATCAGCACCTTGTTGCTCTGCAGAAAGAACTTGAAGAACTAACTGATAAACCAGCTGTTACGAAGGATGGAAAGGAAATTAAGATATTAGCTAATGTTGATGTAACAGGTGAGATGGACATAGTTAAAACTAGTGGGGCAAACGGAATTGGTCTTTATCGTTCCGAACAAATTTTGGATGAGTTAGGAACCATTCCCACTGAAGATGAGCAGGAAATAATATATTCAAGATTAGCTTCAAGAATATATCCTGATAATATCACAATCCGAGCTTTTGATATCGGAGGGGATAAGTTTCGGCTCTTCGATTATCACGAACCAAATCCTTTTCTTGGTTTGAGAGGAATTCGTTTGCTGCTTGAGAATCCTAAACTATTTAAAGAACAGATTCGCGCAGTACTTCGTTCAAGCAGTAATAAAAATGTTCAGTTCATGCTTCCAATGATTAGCACGATTGATGAAATTCAAAGATCAAAAAAAATAATAAAAGAATGTATGGCTGAGCTAAAAAAGGAAAAAAAATCGTTTGATGCAGATATGAAAATAGGCATTATGGTTGAAGTACCTTCTGCTGCGGTTATGACAAGAGAATTTGCTTATGAGGTAGATTTTTTAAGCATCGGTACCAACGATTTGATACAATATTTGATGGCTGTTGACCGAGGAAATGACCTTGTAACTGATTTGTACCAGGAATTTAGCCCCGTGGTTTTACGAACTATTAAGAAGATTGTTGATGATGCCAAACTTGCGGGTAAGCCCGTAAGTCTCTGCGGAGAGATGGCTGCTGATACACTCGCAATGCCGCTCTTGGTTGGTTTAGGCCTTGATTCTTTGAGTATTTCTCCTGCAACAATTCCTTATGC
>JBATTD010000506.1:0-10629 GCA_049670345.1 Ignavibacteriaceae bacterium | reverse complement strand
CAAAGAAAGAGATGAAACATACAGCAACATCACACAGAATCTTATTCTTCCAATAATCGAGCTTAACAAATTCGACGGTATCTTTATTAATATGGTAACAGGTTTTGATATTAATCTAAAACAGATGGAAGAGGTTAGAAAAGAATTTAGCGGTTTAATTTATTTCGATGTTCATACTTTTTCGCGCGGAGTAAGAGATGATTTGAAAAGAAACTTTCGTCGAATTCCTGGTTTTGATAAATGGGCAAAGAACATTGATGTACTCCAGGTAAATGAGGAGGAAATTCAAACAATATCTGATGAAATTAATGAAATTGATATTGTGCAAGAGATGTTTTCGTACGGGATAAAAATATTAATTGTTACCAAAGATGAACATGGTGCAAGGGCATATTTTATTGAAGAGAATGAAATTAAATCTGTTTTCATCTCAGCTATAAAGGTAAAAGTGCTTAATAAGGTAGGTTGCGGTGATGTTTTTGGGGCGGTTTTCTTTTATAATTATATTAGAAAAGCAGATATAATTGATTCCTTAATAGCTGCCAGCTTTGCAGCCGGGGTTTCCACAACATACTCATTAATAACAGAATTTAAAGAATTTAAAAAAGATGTACTTCAGAGATTTAGTTAAGAACAGGATATTGATAACAGGTGCTAACGGAATGCTTGGTCAACGAGTTGCTGATTTTTACTCACACCCAGGGAATCTTGAACTGCTGTCAATTTCAGTTGAAGAAAAACCCCTTATTGATTCCATAGACTATCTTCAATGTGATATTGCCGACCGAGAAAAAATAAAAAAAGCTGTTTATGATTTTTGTCCGGATTTTATTGTTAATACAGCAGCGTATACAAACGTAGATAAAAGCGAAACCGAACGCGAGGCTGCCTGGAAAGTAAACGTTAAAGCGGTTGAGTACCTTGCAGAAGCAGCCCGTGCAATTGATGCACACTTAATTCACATTTCTTCCGATTATATTTTTGACGGTAAAAGCGGACCATATTCAGAAAATGCAACCCCTAATCCGCCCGGGTATTATGGTAGAACAAAACTCGCCAGTGAAAACGCATTAAGAATTAGCGGTGTTAGTTATACAATATTAAGAACAAATGTTCTTTACGGAACAGCTCCTGAGGGTCGTCCCGATTTCGTTAAATGGGTAGTAAAGTCTTTGCGTGATGGAAATGAAATTAGAATTGTAACCGATCAGTTTAACAACCCAACTTTTATCGATGACCTTGTTCAGGCAATAAGTAAAATAATTGAGTTTAATAAAACAGGTGTTTATAATATTGGCGGAAGTGAGTTCCTCTCAAGATATGATTTCACTTTAATGATCGC
Organism: Ignavibacteriaceae bacterium; assembly: GCA_049670345.1. Classification (GTDB taxonomy): domain Bacteria; phylum Bacteroidota; class Ignavibacteria; order Ignavibacteriales; family Ignavibacteriaceae; genus BMS3ABIN03. Next base: position 9,287 of record JBATTD010000506.1, on the reverse strand, counting down.
GGATTATTTTAATCTCGATAATTCTTTAATCAAACCGATTACAACTAATGAATTGAATCAAATTGCCCGAAGACCTCTGAAATCAGGCCTTATAATTTTAAAAGCTGAAACGGAACTTACTTATAAACCCCACACAATAAAGGAAGCATTTGCCGAAATGAAAAGGGAGTTAGATCTATGATTGAAATTCAAATGGATCATTATTTATGATTGAAAAATACGAAGGGTTTATTTTTGATCTTGATGGAACGATTTACCGAGGGAATCATTTAATACCGAACGCGGAAAGAACTGTAAACCATATTAAATCATCCGGCAAAGAAATAATATTTATCTCGAACAAAACCACCGGAAGTGTTAATGACTATTATAAATTTTTACTTACCCAGGGATTGAAAATTGAAGAAGATGAAATTGTAAACTCTACTATCGTGCTTAAAAAATATTTATCCGTTACATTTGCTAAAGCTAAATTTTTTGCGATAGGAGAAGATATTTTTATTAAGGAGATTGAAGCATCGGGTTTAGTTTATTCAGAATCGCCTGGTGAGATTGATATACTTATCGTTACCCTGGATAGGACACTTAATTATGAAAAGCTTGAAATTGCAGCCCACGCACTGGAAAACGGTGCACGTTTTTTTGCTGCAAATATTGATGATACTTGTCCTGTAGATGAAGGTGAAGTGCTCGATGCCGGATCTACAATTTCTGCGTTGGAAAAAAGAACACACAAAAAACTCGAACAACATTTCGGTAAACCATCTGTGTTTATGTTTGAGGAAATAAGGAAACGATTAAAAGTTGATCTTAAAAAAGCCTTGGTAATAGGAGACCGGCTTGAAACGGATATTGCATTAGGAAATAATTTCGGAATAGATTCCGCATTAGTTTCCACTGGTGTAAAGTATTATCCGAATGGCGCAGATGTTATAAAGCCAACATATCACTTGAATTCAGTAGCTGATTTGCTCAATAGCAAATCGTAATTTCTTCTTTCCGCATTTTTCAAAACAAATTATTTCTTATTATTACACACAACCTTTTTTATCTAATTCAGGTCTAAGTAACTAACAGTAAGGAAACTTAATGGCATTAAGCGACAACGAATTACTAATACAAGCTAAAAGCGGAAATGATACGGCATTTGAGGAATTGATTTATCGTTATGATAGATCAGTACTGGCAATTGCACTCAAATTCGTACATGATTCTGATGAAGCTAAAGATATTTACCAGGAAGTTTTTATACGTGTTTACAGGGGATTGAAAAATTTTGAGATGAAAAGTGAGTTTTCAACGTGGTTATTCCGGATTGCAACCAACGTTTGCCTGACTCATAAAAGCAGAAGCAAAAAACATTTGCAGCAATCTATCGATGATCATATTGCAACTGAAGACGATGAAGTTCAAAAATATGAGCTGGCTGATGATGAAATGGATCCGGGAGAAGTAATGATTAATCTTGATCTTGGTGATATTATCCGTAACGCGGTCGATTCACTTTCATCAAAACAAAGAATGACTTTTATTCTTAAACATTATGAAGGATATAAAATTAGGGAAATAGCTGATATGTTAAATTGTAAAGAAGGAACAGTGAAAAAATATTTATTTGATGCAATTAGAAATTTACGAAAGAAACTTAAACCTGTTCATCAAACAGCTTAATTGGTTTTAGGAGATTATTATGAATCATAACGAAATAAAAAAATGGATCCGCCTTTCACTTTATGGCGAGCTTAGTAATGAGGAGCAATCTGCGCTGGAAGTACACTTGAAGGATTGTGATGAATGCAGAAATGAACTCGAACAACAGAGAAATCTGTTATCCTTAATTTCGGATAAAAAAAATGAAGTTGATGATAAACTGCTGATGGAAGCACGTGCACAGCTAAGAGGAGCCATTCGAAATGAAAGACAACACAAAGGTTATTTGGATAATGTGATTCAATATTTAAATGATTTTATAACCATCCCTTTTCGGCTTGCACTCTCAGGAGCTGCATTGCTTGCAATTGGTTTTTTTGTCGGCTACTTATTCTATGGTTCTTCCAGTATTGAAACAATCATAGTAAAGGATAATTCGAATAACGAGTTTCCGGTTTTAGAAGATGATGTTACTATAAGTAATATCAGCTTTATAGATTCAGATCCATCAGATGGAGAAGTTGAATTCACATTTGTAGCAATGAAACCGGTCTATCTCAAAGGCCGGGTTGATGATCCTAAAATCCAAAGCATTCTTACTTACTCGATGCTCAATGAGCAAAACCCCGGTTCAAGGTTTAACTCGATCAATGCAATGGTTTCGGAAAGACCTATAAAATTTGATAAGGATGTTAAGGAGGCTCTAATTACGGTTGTTATGACTGATGAAAATCCTGGTGTGAGAAGAGAAGCATTAAAGCTGATGAAGAAACTCCCTTATGATGAGGATGTTAAACGAGCATTAATTTATGTGCTTACAACCGATACAAGTTCGGGATTAAGGATAGAGGCCATAAATGCTCTTGTCGATGCCGGCAAAAAAGGTTTCACACTTAATAAAAATGAAATAGATCTATTTAAACAAAAATTACAAACGGATGATAATTCATACATTCGTTATCGGACAAAAACCATATTACAGGAGTATAACTAAAATGAAAGCAATGAAATCCAAACATCTTGTAGCGATTGCCATAACTTTATTACTGTCGGCTATAATAAGTATTACCGCTGCGCAGGATCAACAGAAATCGTTTACTGTTAGCAATGGAGATATACTTGATCTATCCACCAGGATGGGAAATATTACAATTGATACCTGGGATAAAAGCGAAATAAATGTAATTGTAAAAAATGTTATTTCTAGTGAAATCGAATTACTAACTATGGTTCAAACCGGAAATAAAGTTGAAGTTAAATTCAAAGGCGATAACTCAGACCGTGTTGAATTTAATATTTCTATTCCTTCCAAATTAAACCTGGACCTTTCAACAGGTGGAGGTAACATAACATTAAATAATGATCTGGATGGAAAAATTGATGCTTCAACCGCCGGAGGAAATATATCTGTGCAGAACATTATCGGGAAAGCTGATATTTCCACAGCCGGAGGAAATATTAAAGTGGGTGATATTAACAGCAAAGCTGATATTTCCACAGCCGGAGGAAATATTAAGGTGGGTGATATAAATAGCGATGGTGATATTTCTACTGCCGGCGGAGATGTGAAAATTGGCAATATCAATGGAAAGGCTGATGTAAGCACTGCCGGAGGAAATATAAAAATTGGATTTATAAAAGGTGGTGCCGATGTATCCAGTGCCGGGGGGAATATTTCTGTGGATAACATCGATGGTAATGCAGATATCTCTACAGGTGGGGGAAACGTAAAAGTTGGAAATGTTAGTGGAAGTGCAGAGCTAAACACGGGTGGTGGTAATATTAGCCTGGAAGCTGCAACAGGAAAAGTTGAAGTGAACACCGGGGCAGGAAACATTAGTCTTAAAGATATTAAAGGAAGTATTGAAGCCAATACTGGTGCTGGCAACATAAATGCCAAATTAGTTCCTGATGGCAAAAGTGTAAGCGAGTTTAATACTGGGGTGGGTAATATTACATTATATGTTCCGGAATCTGCAAAAGTTACAATTGTTGCTACCGTTAATGTGCATGTGTGGAATGATGATGAATCAGAAATGCAAAATATTAAATCGGAATTTGCTCCAACGACTGTAAATCGATATAGAAATAAAAAACAGATTGAAGCAACTTTTAATTTGAATGGCGGCGGTAGTAAAATTGAACTGAATGTTGCTATGGGTGATATAGAAATTAAAAAATTACGATAAGAGGGTTTTTATCATCTTATTAAACCGTTTGTGTAAAATATAATTATATCGCTTCGAAAATTTTCTTTAATTTTCTGTTGTAATATTTATAGGGTTGCAGTTTACTTGATTGCAGCCCTTTCTTAATTTAAATTGAGCGTAATTGATGCCAGCGAGACTTAATATTTTATGCAATTAATAAACCGGTAATGAGAGCGTTTATATTTACAATCCTTCTTTTTCGATTCTCTAATTCAAAGTATTCAAGGTAGTATATAACTTATCTCTTAAATAGAAACATAAGACCTCCATTTTATTGTTATTGTAAAGTAATTGGTAAGTGCCATTATCAATATGTTTGTAAGAAGTAAATTGTAGGGGAAAATTAAAAGTATTATTTTCGTCCAGTAAAAGAAGTTTTTTATTTGCCCACGTAGCTCAGCTGGATAGAGCAACGGTTTCCTAAACCGTAGGTCACGTGTTCGAATCACGTCGTGGGTACAGAAGGAACTGAAGGAGATTTTTAACATAGATGTAAATTGAATTGTAAGCAATAATTGATTGCTATTATCCAAATGAACATTTAATTTACAGGTAAGCACTAATCATATTAGGGAACTATTTTGGAAAATTTTGAAAAAATATATGTTGGTGGTGTCTTTGTTATAGTGGTTAACCTAATTCGTGCAACTATAAATGAAGCAATTGCATTTAGGAAGTTAGTAGTAGAGGAGATTAATTCCGGTCAAACTCAATTAGTAATTGATCTAAGCAATTGTGACTATATTGACTCGACTTTCTTTGGAGCCATCATAGTGGCATCGAAGATGCTGATTGACATCGGCTGTAAGTTGAAAGTAGTAAAACCAACTATGGTAGGAGAATCTATATTTTCTCACACAAATTATCTCAAAGTATTTGATAAATATAAAACAAGAGAAGCCGCTATCAAAAGTTTTAATGAAGATGTTCAACTCGATAGTTGAAGACTAAACACAAAGAAAATTACTAACGAAAAGAAAGGGGGCGTAGGTATAAATTGGAGGGTGGGGGTTGTTGGCGGGAAGGACGCATCCATTCAAAGACATATTTTCAAAATCCATTACTAACAAAGCGTTAAGCTTGCTTACTTTTATAATGTTAATTTACTTTATAAATTATGATCTGGTTTAAAGGGAAGAAAGATTGAATGAGAAGTAAAATCCAGGATTAGTCTTACATGTGAGCCGTCGGAATAGTCAAGTGATATTGAAGTAAATTATCCAGAAATATTAAAGATTTTGAATATATGTTTCGCAACAGAGAATTGGCATTTAAATTGAATGTCTACATTCTTTAATCGTGCTACCCAAATAATTTAAATCAAAGATCATTTAATAAGTAACATTTTTTTTGTTTGGATAAAGTTTCTTGCTATCAATTGGTAAAAATAAATTCCACTCGTGAGTACAGATCTTGGGCCTGTTCCTAAATCAAATTCAATATCATACTTACCTGGAGATAACTCCTCATTTACTAACGTTGTAATCTCATTCCCAAGAATGTCATAAACTTTCAAACTTACATATCCAGCCTGCGATATCTGAAATTTGATATTAGTAGACGGATTAAATGGATTAGGATAGTTTTGTGAAAGCGAATAGTTATAGACTTCAATTATTTCCTCTGACGCAGACACCGTTTGTGTTGCGCCTTCAACAAATACTTGCCGGGCAAGAAGCAACGTGTCTGTTACATATCTGAAATTAATTTTATCTCTAAAAACCCCCTCTTCAATCGGCTCAAATATTATTGTTGCCTCAATAGAATCGTGCGGCGCTATTATTATTGGAAGATTATCATAAATATAAAAAGAAGAATCTTTGTTAAATACTTCGTTAATAGTCACTGAGTCATTTTTTGTGTTATATAATTTTACATCAATGCTGGATGAATTACCAACAGTTACAATTCCAAAATCCAGAGAATCATTTTGCGTAGAAAAAAGATTTGTTTTCCAGGGAAATTTATATGCTCGGTATTGATGAGCAGAATTATCATATCTAACTTCATATTCAGTAGAGTCTTCAGGATTTATTTCAGAAACAAATGGATTTGGTAAGTCGTCCCAGCTTATTAATATATTGCCGTTTGATAATTCCTGCACACCGCCTCTCGATTGAGAATAGATTGAGCCATTACGTGAATATCTTCTTATAAGTGTTGCAATAAAATTCTGTTCATCAATTTCATATTCAACATAACTAGAGTATTGAGGAATAAGAAAATGACCATTATCAAACAACGCAATATTGCCGTTTGAAAGCATCCTTGCATTGTGCTGTCTTCTGAAACCGCGGTTATCATTAATAAACTGGAACTGGTTTCTCTCCCCACCAAGCCGCCATATTATTTCGCCGGTTTGCCTGTTTATTTTAGTAATCTCATTAAAGTTTCTGGTAGAGATAATTAAATTTCCCTCAGGATCGATCTCCATTGAATTACAATGCGTCCAGTCAATGGTGTGATTGGTTAGATCGATAAATTCATCAACATCAAGAATATCGTAATGATCAAACGAATGCCATCTCCATAGTTCCTTGTCATCGGCATCCATATGGTGGATTGTATGGGCTACAAGAATTGCAGAAGTATCTCCACCAGCAACATACTGGCTCATATCAATTGTGATGTAATCTCTTCCGAAAACGTAATATGATCCATCTTCAATTACCTGCAAATCGTGAACATCCAAAGCAAACCCCTGTGGAGTTAAGTACTGTTTATCTTTAATACCAGAACTATCCATTCCATAGCTGTAAACTGAATAGATGTTATAAGTTAATTTGCCACCTGGCTGCAGCTTAAAATCAAAAATTTGACCAGTAACCTTTTTGTAGAACAAAGGAATCAATTCATTGTCCAATATCATTAAATGACCTGCCCCACTAGAAGGGCCTAAAAAGAGATGCTCGGGAGAAGGATTGTTGTTAACGGTTATTGTAAGGCTTGGGTAGTCTAAAGTAATACTTTCATTTACATCTGCCTCGGCAGTTTGAGCAAAACCAGATTCAACAGTTAAGTGTATGAACATTAAAAAAAGAAAAACCTTTTTCATAGATGTTACTTCTTAAAAATTATTTTCAACTTAGTTAGTTATTATCCTGGTTTTACCTTCTGATATTATTTTAGTAATATCATCTTCCTTACAGACCTAAATATTTCTGTTCCATCGGAAGGTATTGATTCTATGGAATATAAATAAATTCCTGATGCAATATTTTCAGCAACCCAACTCACTTCGTAACTGCCAGCATTCTGATTAGCATTAATTAAATCAGCAATATTTTCTCCAATGGAATTATACACTCTCAGTCTAACATTGCTTTGAGTTGGAATGGAATACCTGATAGTTGTACTAGGATTAAATGGATTTGGATAATTCTGTTCCAACATGAAATCTGTTACCAATTCATCGGTAGGTCTTACATCTGTAGGGGTGTAAATAATAGTAAAATTGCTTTCACTCATATCTTCCAGTGAACCGTCAATGGAAGAAATTTTTATTTTATAATCAGTGCCCGAAGAGATACTGTCGGATAATGTCCATTTGTATCCACCAGCTACAGAAAAAAAGCTATCGACAATTGTTCTGGAGAAAACATCATTTTTGTAAAGGTCTATATTTACACTATCTGTTGTATTAAAATCCCAATAAATTACCAGGGAAGTATCGGTATCCCAGGTTTCACCGCCATTAGGGAATGTTAAATCTATATATCCTGCGGTTGACCTAAAGTTCCACACATCTGACCAGTCACCCCAACCCATAAGATTTTTCGATTTAACATGCCAAAAATAATCTTGCTCCTGTAGCAGAGTACTCAGTGTATAAGTTAGTGATGTTAAATTAGAATCATCAACAACGGGACTTGTAAAATTCTGGTCAGTTGAAACTTGCAAATAAAACTTATCAGCAAAGCCGGTCGGAGACCATTCTAATTTCAAGGAATCATCCTGGTTAACAAGCTGGTTGTTTAAAGGAGAAACAAGTCCGGGAATTGTTGGTACAACCGGTACATCCGGGTAAGCGAAAATGAATTCACCTGCATAGCCAACACCGGAAACTTTAAGCTCATTTGTGCCGGGTAAATAAGATGTTGACAATGGTTCGAAAACTCCTGAACCGATAGTCGGTCTGTTGTAAACAATTGTATTTGCCGGAATAATTATCTGCGGTATCTGATCGACTTTAAACCAAACATCGATGTTTAATGAATCGATTAAAAAAGTTTCAATTGTAATACTTGCAGGATAAACTAATGGTGCCCGGTCTTCAAAAGTCGGGTTAATCGGAGCATATTCAAACCTCTTTACCTCTACTGAATTATAAAAGTCTTCAAGGTGATTGAACTTAATTGTTGTTCCGGTTGTATCGGTGGAGTTATTGAATATATAAGTATTACCTTGAAGAACTTCGAATATAATTACTGTTGCCGATGGCAACCCACTTGCCCAAGGAAATTTTAATGCCCGGAAAGATCTATGGCCCGGAGGCATTGAAAATTCAAGCGCAATACTATTATCAGGATGAACCTCTGTGAACAGTGGTACGCCAGATAGACTAGCCGATCCCCAGCCTATTATAGTATTACCGTTTGCTAATCTCTGCGTAGAACCATTTGCGCCAGCAAATAAATCAGGTGAGTGACGAAATTCCCAAACTAGTGTTGCTGTTTTATTCTGTTCATCCAGTTCATATTCTACTCCACGGGAATATTGGGGTGAATGCTGGGTACCATTATCAAACAAAGTTATATTTCCATTTGGCAGCACCCTTATGTCGTGCTGGAATGAAAAATAGTTTGGAGCATTAGAAGTATGCTCATTAATAAAAGTGAATTCATTTCGTTTACCACCCAATATCCAATTAACATCTCCTGTCTGCCTATTTACACTTATAATACTTGAAGTATGCCTGATCGAATAAAGGATGTTCCCATCTGCATCTAAAGCCAATGCATTTGCATGTGTTAAATCAACCACATCAGAGGTAAGGTTTATATATGAATCTGATATTGGAAGATAATCCCATGATCTCCATTGAAAAACAACATTTTTTGATTCATCAAGTTCTTGTATAATATTACCAACGACGATAGCATTTGGACTTCCACCATATTGGCTCATATCAACCGGTTGAGGATCAGTTGCGTGTAAAATGGCGTGTCCATTTGGTAGTAAAAGAAAATCGGACGGGTGTGTAATATATCCATTGCCACATTGAAATGTATCGACAGGTGCTAAAGTAGTATCCATCACAATAAATCTACCCGTTGGAACTCCAGGACTAAGTGCAATAATTTGTGCGTATGAAAGTTTACCGTTAGGAAGAACCGTAAAGCTTATACCAAAAAAACCATCTACCTCTTTATACTTTAGAACACTGCCGTCGTTATTTAATATCATTAAATAATTACCGGTATTGAA
>JBATTD010000505.1:0-6795 GCA_049670345.1 Ignavibacteriaceae bacterium | reverse complement strand
TTAGAGCAGAACTATCCGAACCCATTCAACCCAAGTACAATGATTAAGTTTAGCTTAGCTGCCGACAGCAAGGTTTCCTTAACCGTATTTGATGTATTGGGACAGGAAGTTGCTAATCTTATCAGTGGTAACCTTACAGCAGGTTCACACGAAATAAACTTCAATGCATCAAACGTCAATAGTGGTGTTTACTTCTATAGAATAGATGCAACGGGAGTAGACGGAACTAACTTTACATCAGTTAAGAAAATGATCTTAACCAAATAAACTATTGTTAGTTTAGTTTTGATAAAGCCGGCTCTTGTTAAGGGTCGGTTTTTTTATGGGGTATTATATACGTTGTATATTCGGTAATCAATTTATAATTTTGGTGCGTTTGTTAAACAAATTATAATGCGAAATGAAAACAATTATTATTACTTTTTCTTTATTTCTTCTGCTATTAGCCGGATGTAGCGATAAAAAAACGGCTGGTGAATTACTAACCGAAGGTGAAAAATTTACAAGCGAAGAAAATTTACCCGAAGCAGTATTATCTTATGAAACACTTATAAAAGATTATCCGGAGGATGTATTAGCCCCGGAAGCTACTGTTCGGTTAGCAACTATATACCAGAATAAATTTGTTAAAAATATTTCTGAAAATGAATCACTTCTAAAATCGTTAGAGCTTTTCAAGAGCGTCTATGAAAAATATCCCTTGAGCGAACAAGCGCCAATGGGACTTTTTATGGCGGGATTTGTTCAGGCAAATGAATTACACGATTATGATGGAGCAACCGAAACTTACAACACTTTCCTTAAAGATTATCCTGATCATGAATTAGCTGCTTCTGCAAAAGAAGAACTGGATAATATGGGTTTAACGCCTGAAGAAGTTCTACAGAAAAATCTTACCAGGCGGGAATAGTGGCTCAAGCAAATCTTGAGTATAAAAACCTTTTAGATCCGTCAATTATTCCCAAAATTAATTCGCTTGAATTACGTGCCCGGTTTGTTGTTGAGGGTTTTATGGTAGGACTTCATAAAAGCCCTTACCATGGTTTTAGCGTTGAGTTCACACAACACCGACCTTACATGCAAGGGGATGGTCTGAAAGATGTTGATTGGAAAGTTTATGGTAAAACCGAGAAGTTTTACATTAAACAGTATGAAGAAGAAACAAACCTGAGAAGTTACATTCTTCTTGATGTAAGCAAGTCCATGCAATTTTCTTCGGGGAATAATGTATCAAAGCTTGAGTATGCTTCTACTTTGGCTGCTGCCTTAAGTTACCTGATGATGAAGCAGCAGGATGCATTTGGATTAACTCTTTACTCCGATAGGATAGTACAATACTTACCACCAAAAGCAACAAAATCTTACCTAAGGCAAATACTAAAAAGTTTAGTCTCGGTTAAAGCATCAAATACTACTAATACTGCTGCTTGTCTTAACTCTGTTGCGGAAAAAATAAAAAGACGGGGATTGGTAATCATTATATCTGATCTTTTTGATGATATTGAATCAGTTATTTCAGCACTTAAACATTTTAGTTATCAAAAGAATGAAATTATAGTTTTTCAAATATTAGATCCCATTGAAAGAAATTTTGCTTTTGGAAGAGATGCTATATTTAAAGATATGGAGTCGGAGGAAGAACTTACAACTCAACCCTATCAGATACAAAAGGCATATAAAGTTGCTATAGAAGAATTTATTGGCAAAATTAAAAGTGAGTGCCTTGATTCTAAAATTGATTTTAACATTATCGAAACTTCCACTCCCTTTGATAAAGCATTAATGAGCTATATTCAGAAGAGAAGAAGACTTTATTAATTATTTTGCTGCTTTTAGTTCATTCAGAAATTCCGAAGCATACTTTTCTGCTTCTTCATCGGATTTTGCTTCTGTAATTATTCGTATTATCGGTTCGGTATTCGATTTTCTCAAGTGTACCCAAAAATCTTCAAAGTCTATTCGCAACCCATCTTCTGTATTTGTTTTTTGCTGATTGTATTTGTTTGTAATTCTTTTTATCACATCATCAGGATCAATGTTTAATAGTTCAACTTTCTTTTTACAAATTGAATAGTTTGGAAGAGCATCTTTTAATTGAGCCATAGTTCCGTCAAACTCCAACAGGTGCTGTAATGTAATAGCTATGCCAACTAATGCATCTCTTCCATAATGTATAGCCGGATAAATTACACCACCGCTTCCTTCTCCACCAATTACTGCATTCAATTCTTTCATTCTTTTAACCACATTTGCCTCTCCTACCTTTGAACGAAATACTTCGCATCCATATTCTTTTGCAACGTCTTCTACACCTCTTGTAGTTGATAAATTAATAACTACGTTTCCTTTCTCTTTTGAAAGAATATATTTAACTACCTGTGTAATCGTGTTTTCTTCGCCAAATGGAATTCCATTGTTTGCAATGAGTACTAAACGGTCAACATCCGGGTCAACAACAATTCCTAAATCTACTTTGGATTCTTTAACTGCTTTAAATGTTTCCGTTAAGTTTTCAGGTAACGGTTCAGGTGAGCGAGGGAAGATTCCTGATTTTTCACAGTTCATTTCAATTACTTTGCAGCCAAAATCTTTTAATAATTGTGGAATTACATAAGCACCGGCACCATTTACACAATCAACAAGAACCTTAAATTTTCTTTTTCGGATCGCTTCAAGATCAATATATTTCATACTTAGGACAGCTTTAACATGATTCTGCAATCCTTCATTATAAATACTGTTTTTGCCAATTTCATCCCACCGTTTATAATTACTATCTGCTTCATCCAAATGTTCTAACATTGCGTTATTTTCTTCGGGTGTCATAAACTGTCCGGTTGAATTTAAAAGTTTCAAAGCATTCCATTCATTCGGATTATGACTTGCAGATATTGCAATGCCGCCGTCGGCATTTAATTCTTTAACGGTAAATTGAACAGTTGGTGTCGGACAAATTCCAATATTTATTACATCAAGCCCCTTAGCCAAAAGTGTCCCTGTAACTAATTGATTGACCATTTCTCCTGTAATTCTTGTATCTCTTCCGACAACAACTTTTCCTTTTCCAATGAATCCGGCATACGCGCTTGTGTATTTAATAATTGTATTTGGATCAAATCCATCACCAACAATACCTCTTATTCCTGAAATGCTTACCATCAAAGTGCTCATTATTTCTCCACTGTTCTAATTATATTGTTTAGAAAATTGAACCGAAAAATATAACAAAAATATTTATCTTACTATTCAAACTATTTACATAATTAATATTCCTGTGTAAATGAAAAAGAAAATTAATAAAATTAATAGGTTACTTATTCAATTCTTCGGAATTCCAAAAAAAAATAAGAAGAACCCCGATCCAGTTGATATGCTTATTGGTACTATTCTATCTCAGAATACAAATGATAAAAATTCTTATCGTGCATATCAAAATCTAAAACAAAAATATAAAAACTGGGATGAAGTAGCTAAGTTAACTCCATCAAGAATTGAATGGATAATTAGAGTAGCAGGATTAGGTAAACAAAAATCTGTTGCAATTAATAATGTATTAAAAGGTTTGAAGAAAAAGAATGGAGAGATTAAACTAAACTTTCAGGAGAAACAAGATGATAAAAGTGTGATTGATGAATTAGTAAAATTTGATGGAGTGGGAGTAAAAACCGCAAGCTGTGTGCTGTTGTTTTCGATGAACAGGGATGTTTGTCCTGTTGATACTCATGTTCATCGAACACTGAACAGAATCGGGTTGGTGAATACAAAAACACCAGACAAAACCTTTAATGAAATATTCGGACAAATTCCCCCTGGTGCCGCACATTCTTTTCATACTAATCTTATCAGGTTAGGAAGAGAGATTTGCAAATCAAATAAACCAAAGTGTACAATCTGCCCGTTGGAAAAATATTGCTCTTACGATTTAAAATCTTTTGATGGAGATGCTGTTCATAAGAAAAATGATTTTATGTTATTGGATAATATTAGTTAAAAACTATAACATATTGTAATTAAATTAGTTATATATATTATTAAAGCTATATTATAGATATTATAAGTTGAAGTGATACATTAATCATTAAGTTGCATATTGTAAAAAGATTTCGGATATAAAGTTTTTTTAACTATTTTACTGAAACTTCATTTTCACTTAATATTCATATAAATAAGCTACCTTAAAATTTACTATTGGAGAAATTTAATGTCTGATAAATTGGGAATTCTTGGTTACGATTATGTGGAATTTTATGTCGGCTCAGCAAAAATGTGGGCTTACTGGCATGCTAAAGCACTTGGTATGGATATAGTCGGGTACAGCGGATCCGAAACAGGAGTAAAGGGAAGAACATCATTTTTTCTTGTAAAAAACAATTTCAGATTGGTTTTAACTGCTGCATCAAAACCATCGGAATATGATATTACTTCTTTTGTGACAAAACATGGCGATGGTGTTAAAAGATGGTCATTAAAAGTTAAAGATGTAAAAACAGCTTTTGAAAATGCGATTGCTAATGGAGCAGTTCCGGAAAGAGCCCCTCACAAATCTGAAGACGAAAATGGTTGGGTGGAAGAAGCTGCAATAAAACTTTATGATGATGCAGAGATTGTATTTGTTAACAGGGAAAACTATAACGGAATATTTATGCCTGGTTTCGGAAAACCAATTCAAAATATTCAAACAAATGCAGAAGAAACCGGTTTGATGGCAATTGATCACATAGTAGGTAATGTGAGAATAAACGAAATGAATTTATGGGCAAACTATTTAAATAAAAGCCTGAACTTTGAAACTTTTATTGATTTTGGTCCGGGAGACATATCAACAAAATACTCCGCACTTCTTTCAAAAGTTGTAAGATCGAAAGAAGGCGCTTCAGTAAAAAATCCAATTAACGAACCCTATGAAGGAATAAAAAAATCACAGATTGAAGAGTATATTGATGTGTATTTAGGATCTGGAATTCAACACATTGCAGTCGCTACTCCTGATATAATTAAAACCATTGCGGCCTTACGTGCTAATGGAGTAGAGTTTTTAACCGTGCCTGATACTTATTATGATGGCTTGAAGAAAAGGGGAATGGACGTAACGGAAGATATTGATGAATTGAAAAAATACGGAATCTTATGTGATACGGAAGGCAATGGATATTTATTACAGTTATTTACCAAACCGATTGGCGATCGTCCAAGTTTCTTCTATGAAATAATTCAACGAAGAAAAGGTGCGCAAGGATTTGGACAAGGAAATTTCCAGGCACTGTTCGAATCAATTGAAAGAGATCAGGAATTACGCGGCAGTCTGGATAAAGATAAATAAATTAAACATCATGCAAATTATACATTAATACAAACCGCTTAAAAGCATAATTATATGGTTGTATGAATGTTCGGTAAAAATATTTAAAAGATTAAAGGAGTTATACATGCCTTTTTATGTTAAAGTTGGTAAGGTGCCGCCGAAGCGCCATATTACATTTTATAAAGATGATGGAAAATCACTTTATCGAGAAGAGTTATTTAGCACATTAGGATTCTCAGGCATCTATTCAAATAAATATCACATCTATATGCCAACACAGGTGAAGAAAATTGGAGAGACCCCCCAAAACAATTCAAACGATTGGCCGGATGCTCCACTTCAATATTATCATTTCTTTACCGAAAAAAAGAAAACCGACGGAGACATTATCTCATCGCGTAATGAGTTTTTAAAGAATGATAATTGTGTAATCTCAACGGCAAATGTTTCTGAAGACTCGGATCTCTTTTTCAGGAATAGTTATGCACACGAATTAATATTTGTTCATCGTGGAGATGGTGAATTTTTATCTGAATACGGTCGTCTTACATTTGAGAAATGGGATTATATTGTTGTGCCGAAAGGAACTACTTACCAGGTGAAGTTTAATAGTTATGATGACAATAAGCTTATGATTGTTGAGTCATCAACTCCTTTTGATATTCCACGACATTTTAGAAATGAATACGGACAGTTAACTGAAGATGCACCTTATTATGAAAGAGATTTCAAAGTACCACAGTTTACAGAACCGATTGATAATCAAGGTGATTTTGAATTGATACTTAAATTAAAAGACAGGTATTTCAAATATTTATTACCAAATCATCCGTTTGATGTTGTTGGTTGGGATGGTTTTCTATATCCATATACTTTTAACTTAAAAGAATATGCACCAAAAGTTGGCAAAATACATCTTCCGCCACCTGTTCATTTAATGTTTACAACAAAAAATTTTGTAGTATGTAATTTTGTTCCAAGAGTATACGATTTTCATCCTCAGTCAATTCCTGCACCCTACTATCATTCAAATGTTGATAGTGATGAAGTTCTTTATTACGTGCATGGAGATTTTATGTCACGAAAGGGAATTGAGGAAGGTTCTATTACACTTCATCCAATGGGAATCCCCCATGGTCCACAACCGGGCAAAACGGAAGCATCAATTGGTATAAAAGAAACTGATGAATATGCTGTAATGATTGATACTTTTCAATCGCTTAGAGTAACAAAAAATGTTAAAGATACGATGGTTAAAGATTACAGCCAGTCTTGGTTGGATGAATAAATTTACTTTCTAAATTAATTTAATTTGAAATCAGGAGAAAAGAATGAAATTAGTTTCATACACGTTGAAGAAAAAAGATCGTTTAGGAATTTATTATAACGACAAAGTTTTTGATTTACAGGAATGTGCCCAGGGTCTCGGTATTGAATTACCAGCAAGGATGAGAAGATTATTACGGGGTGGTGAGGATATAATGGAACAGGCA
>JBATTD010000504.1:0-16097 GCA_049670345.1 Ignavibacteriaceae bacterium | reverse complement strand
GGTTTAATGTATGATCAAATACCAAATTTCACAACAAGATTAGGTCTCGGTTTTAAGCAAACTTTTGCAGACAAATTTAACTCAAGATACACTGATGATCCCGATACACCCAATGAAATAGAAAATTTTAAGAACGAAACTGGAATTGAATCTGTAACTGAATTTGAATGGGTATTTTTAGAGAACATGGCTTATAAAGGTTATTTGCGATTGTTCGGAAGGTTTGAAGATATTAGCGTATGGGATGTACGATGGGATAACACCATAACAGCAAAAATAAATGATTACTTTAATGTTAACATCAACGTGTTACTAATTTATGATGTTGACGAAACTTTAAGGACACAGTTAAAAGAAGCGCTTCAACTGGGTATATCTTACTCATTATTTTAATTGCTTCATAAATTAGATTATCCTTTTTTAACTTTGTACATAATTTGCTATGTTTTAAATCATAATGTATAGGATTAAACAATGAAACGAGTCCTGATGATCGGGATGAGTTCTATCCAAAAAAAATGAGCAATTATAATTAATGAAATGCCCTGTTTGTAAAGAACCACTGATAGTTCTGGAACTTGATGAAGTTGAGATAGATTATTGTACATCGTGTGGTGGAATTTGGCTTGATACAGGTGAATTGGATTTACTGATTGAAGATGAAAAGGAAAGAGAGATACTCCTGTCTTCTTTTCAAAAAGATTCTGAACATCCCGAGAAACCCTCCAAGTGTCCTATGTGTAGTAAGAAGATGGAAAAGGTTCATGTAGGTGAAAACAAAGATGTGCTTCTTGATAAGTGTCCTGATAACGAGGGTCTCTGGTTTGATAAAGGAGAACTTAAAGACGTAATTCAATTAGCATCAAAAGACAACAAAGTTGCAGAACTTTTAAACGATTTATTCGGAAGTAAATTAAATAATAATCAAAGCGGAGAAAACTAATGGGTATACTAATAGTATTAATAGTGATCATTGCATTTTTAGCTCTCTTTTCAATTTCTATTTATAATTCTTTAGTTAAGTTAAGGAACCAGGTTAAGAATGCATGGTCTCAAATTGATGTACAGCTTAAGCGCCGACACGATTTGATACCTAACTTGATTGAAACTGTTAAAGGGTATATGACGCATGAAAGAGATACATTGGAAAATATCACTAAAGCAAGAAGCCAGGCAGTTGCAGCTGAGGGTGTTGGGGATAAAGCGAAAGCTGAAGGTGAATTAACAACAGCATTGGGTAAATTTAATCTTGTTGTAGAAAACTATCCTGATCTCAAAGCAAATCAAAATTTCTTATCACTTCAGGAAGAACTAACTTCAACAGAAAATAAGATTTCTTTCTCAAGACAAAACTATAATGACCAGGTGCTTTTTTATAATAATAAAATTCAAATGTTCCCTTCAAATATATTAGCTGGAATGTTCAAATTTACCGAGGAAGAATTCTTCGAAATTGAAGATGAGAAAGAAAAAGAAGTTCCTAAAGTCAGTTTTTAACAAATCATTTTATAACAGTTTCTTATGTGGGAATTAATTCAGGCGAACAAGCGCAAGTCGATAATCCTTATCATTTCGATGGGAATATTGCTTGTGCTTCTCGGCTATATTTTTGGAAGCGCTTACAGCCCCGATGGCGGAGGTGTAGTCGGAGTTTTTATTGCACTTATGTTGTGGGGGATTCTTTATATAATATCTTACACCAGCGGCAGCAAAATATTACTTGCAGTAAGCGGCGCCAAAGAAGTTACAAAAGATATACATCCACAGTTATATAATATAGTTGAAGAGATGAAAATTGCTTCGGGTCATCCGTTTATGCCTAAAATTTATATTATTGATTCTGCTGCACCGAATGCTTTTGCAACCGGAATAAAACCTGATAACACGGCAGTAGCAGTTACGGCAGGTTTGTTAGGGAGATTAAAAAGAGACGAATTACAAGGGGTTATCGCACACGAAATGTCTCATATAGTTAACCGTGATATTCTTTTTATGACTGTATCTGGAATAATGCTCGGAGTTATTGTTTTAATTTCTCAGGTTTTTGTCAGAAGTTTATGGTTTGGCGGAGGTGGAAGATATTCAAAATCATCAAAGGACAGCGGGCAGGCACAGATTATTTTTTTAGTGATTGCAGTTGTGTTTGCAATTCTTGCTCCTATTGCTGCACAGCTACTTTACTTTGCCATCTCCAGGAAAAGAGAATATCTCGCCGATGCATCAGCAGTGCGGTTTACACGTTATCCGGAAGGGCTGGCTTCTGCACTCGAAAAAATATCTCAATCGACAGAGGAATTAAAAACTGCGAATAAAGTTACAGCACCAATGTACATTGCCAATCCTCTAAAGAAAAAGGGGAAGAAACTGAACGACCTAACAAGCACACATCCTCCTATTTCCGAACGAATTAGAATTTTAAGAGGCATAGCACAAAGTGCTGATTTTAATGCATATCAAACTGCTTTCAATAAAGTAACTGGAAAAGATACCAATATTATTCCTACGGCTGAACTGAAAGATTCTACTCCAATAAATATTCGTGGGGCAATGGGTATACCTGCAGTAGGATTAACTCAAAAGCAAACACAAAGAAATGTTGGCGATCTGATAATGAAATTGAACGACTATTCGTTCATCAATTGTAAGTGCGGTGTTAAAATCAAAATTCCACCCGATTATAAGAAGAAAATTGTTTTCTGCCCTCGTTGTGGAAGAGAACATCAATTGAATCAATAATAGAAGTCATACTTTCGGTTTAAAAAATTTGGTACATTTAGGTTGACACCTATATGCAAAAGCGGAAATCAATCAGTTGTGTAGTACTATTTGAATAATTGTTATTTTGCTTCCGCTGTTACAGAGATTTCACCTGCTTTACGGAAATGAAGTTTAAATTCTATCTCATCACCCCTTTTAATATCTCTTTTAAGTCTCATTACCATAATATGCTTTCCGCCCGGTTCAAGTTTTACCGATGATTCCGGTTCAATAATAATTTTACCAATTTCCCTCATACCCATAAGATCACCATTTGAGTATGTTTCATGTATTTGAACCATCTTTGCAATATCTGTTTCAACTGCATATAGAGTATCAGCTTCGCTACCATTATTTCCAAGTGTAAAATAAAGTGCTGTAGCCATTTTTTCAGCACCTGGTCTTATCCATTGGTCCTTTATAACAATGGCATCTCCGAGATTAAAGATCAATAGTAATACTGCTAATAAGTTTAACATTATTATTCTCCTAAATCTATTATGTCGTTATAAAGTTCTTCTAAATTTACTTTACTTCCACGGTAATTCTTTTTCAATCTACTTTCATTATCAATCAAAGAAATTCTGTCTGTATGCATTACACTGTAAGTAAGTTCACCATCATCAAAATATGTTGAGTCAGTATTTAAAGCAGTGATATCAAATCTTTTCAATAATGATCCCGTGTTTTTTTTATCACCCCAAAGGAATACCCAATTATTAAAATCAATATCTCTAATCTCTCCAAACTTTTTCAGAACGGAGGGAAGATCTCTATCGGGATCAAATGTTACGCTAACGAACAATACATTATCAATCTCATTCTTATTTAGTCTTTGTTGTGTCAGGTACATATTGTGTGTAGTCATCGGGCAAATGTCAGGACAATTGGCGTAAATGAATCCTATCACGGTAACTTTGTCTTTTATAATACCAGGAAAAATTACTTCAACACTATCCTGATTAAAAAATGTATAGTTTTTCCTTGTTAGATCTTTATCTAATGGGAACTTGCTCTGGCATCCGATTAAAACTAAAATTATGAATATCGTTATTAGGTATAGAAATATTTTCATAAACGACTTCGAACAGCTTATTAAAAATGAATTATTTTAGGGAATCAAAATTATCAAATTTATATTCGTTAACGAAATTTAATTTTATGATAAACCTTCAATATTAATCTTGCAATCATTACATGAAAAAATAATGCTTCCTTTCAGCTTTGGCAGATATGATGAAGATAAGCCGGTATTATTCTTAATCGATCTGAACAAAAAAATGAAATGGCTTACGTTTGCAAGAGTGCCTTATGGTTACAACCTTACAAAATTTCTAAAAGAATATCTCTATACCTCTAACGAGGGAATATTGATTGACGGATGTAACAAAGGGGTTGCTTACGAACTTTCGGATAACGGATATGAGATTTTAAAAACAGGACAGGAAGCAATTTTTGATCTTCAATACGATTATTTTAAAAAGAAATCCCTTAAAGAACTGATAAGACGAGGTAGCAGGGGAAAACAATTTGAAGAAATACCTTTTTCAATAGAGATGAGAGACCGTTTGCGGAAATTCAAATATGAATGTGCACACGGTAAAGAACCACAGCTAAAATATCTATTTAATGATGAATTTGAACCGTTCAATCGTTTATTTGTTATTAAAAATGAAAGTGATATTTGGTACGGTGCATTTATGATTTCTCATAAAGAAAAAAACTACGCACAAACCGAACTGATATTACGCCGAAAGCATGCACCAGTTGGTGTAATGGAAGCATTGATCTATTCTTTCTTTAACAATTTAAAGAAGGAAGGTTATGAATACTGGAGTCTCGGAGGTGTACCTTTTACTGTTTATGAAGACACTTTATTTACAAAAGAAGGGGTGATCAATTTTATCGGCAGGAGATTAAGATTTGCCTACAATTATGAAGGATTGTTTTTCTTTAAAAATAAATTTAGTCCTATCTGGATTGATTACTATTTTTGTGTTAAGCCCAAGCTTACTTTTTCTATTTTGTTAAAAACATTAGTTAAAACAAATTTGCATAAACTTATTATAAACAAACTTCCGCATATTTTATTGTTTGGAAAAATAAACAGAGGCAATTAAATGAGTAATAAAGAATTAATGAATCCCGGTTTAAATGATATGCCCGTTGATGAATTGCGAAAGTACGGTCACGAGTTTATCGATTGGATAGTTGATTATATTGAGAATATCGAAGCATATCCTGTCTTATCAAAATCAGAGCCGGGGGAAATAAAAAACAGTTTACCTAATCTACCGCCACAAGATGGTGAAGATATTGATTCAATTTTATCAGATATGGATAGAAAAATAATGCCCGGCATTACACATTGGAATCACCCAAATTTTATGGCATATTTTAATTCAACTTCCAGTGGCCCCGGGGTTTTGGCAGAGTTATTAAGTGCCGGTTTTAATGCAAACGGAATGGCGTGGCATACATGTCCTTCTGCTACCGAGCTTGAAGAGACTATGGCGGAATGGTATAAAAAAATGTTAAATCTTCCAGAAGATTTTTGGGGAATAATATACGATACAGCATCCACCAGTACAATGCATGCGATTGCTGCAGCACGTGAGCAACTATCTCACCTGAAGATAAGAGAGAAAGGAATGTTCGGACGAAAAGAGTTGCAGCGTCTTAGCATTTATGCATCAGAGCAGGCACACTTCTCAATCGATAAAGCAGCAATTACTCTTGGTTTTGGATTGGAAGCTGTTAGGAAAATTCCAGTTGATAGTAATTACAGCATGATACCTTTAGCACTTAAGGAGACAATTGAAAAAGATAAGAAAGATGGATGGCTCCCTTGCTGTGTTGTTGCAACTGTTGGAACAACATCAACAACAAGCGTTGATGATGTTGATGCTATTGGTACGATATGCCGCCGTGAGAAAATCTGGCTGCACGTTGATGCTGCCTATGCAGGGACCGCGGCCATTCTTCCCCCAATGCGGTGGATTTTTAATGGAATTGAAAATGCAGATTCGCTGGTTATAAATCCGCATAAATGGATGTTTACACCGTTTGATTACAGTTTTTTCTTTACAAGAAAACCAGAAGTTCTGAAACGTGCTTTTAGCGTGAGTGCGGAGTACTTTGATACATCAAAAGATGAAGTAACTAATTATATGGATTATGGAATGCAGCAGGGAAGAAGATTCAGATCTTTAAAGTTGTGGTTCATCATAAGGTACTTCGGTGTAGAAGGAATAAGAAAAAGAATTGCAGAACATTTGCGGCTTGCAAATGAGTTTGCTGATTGGATTGACTCTCATCCCAACTTTGAAAGAATGGCACCAACACCTTTTAGTGTGGTTTGCTTTCGTGCTCATCCAAAAAATATTGATGATAGGGATAAACTGAATGCTTTGAATGAAAAACTGCTTGATGAAATAAACAAAACCGGTAAGCTGTTTTTATCTAGCACAAAATTAAACGGTAAGTTTGTTATTCGCATCGCAATTTCCAGCATAAGAACAATGGAGAAAAATGTATTAGACGCACAGCAGCTTATCGAACAAAAATTGAATAAATTACTTGAAGAATAATAATAAATAATTAGTGTATTTGTGGCTGAATTGGAGTCACCGATGCACGAAAATATTTAAGTATTTAATCTTCTAATGTAAATCCAACTTTAATTGTAACCTGGTAATACGCAACAGCGTTGTCTTCAATGTAGCCTCTTTGTTCAGTAACAACAAACCATTTCATATTTCGCACAGTTTGTGCTGCTTTATTAACCGCATTTTGAATTGCTTCTTCGATGCTGTTTCTTGAAGAACCGACAAGTTCGAGATATTTATAAACATGATCAGCCATTATGGACTCCATTTTAATTAGTTAAATTATTATTACCATATAATAATAACTTGAGCCATTAATTACAATTTCTAATTAGTTAGAAACCTAATTTAAGTTTGTTCATCATATACTATATACTTTTTATAAATTCATAAGGAGAGACATGTCAACTTCAAAAGCATATTTGAAACAGATTAAAGGAATTACATTTGCTGGTAAATCGGATTCAAATCATTGGGTAACAATGGATGGACCGGAGAAATTTGGTGGGGAAGGTGCAGGTAACCGACCGAAGGAATTACTGCTGCTCGGTTTAGCCGGATGTACTGCGAGTGATGTGACCTCAATTTTAAAAAAGAAGCGAGTTAGATTAGACGACTTTGAAATAAATATTTCGGCAGAGATGACTGAAGAACATCCCAAAGTATTTACAAAAGTAGATTTGGAATATGTTTTTTACGGTGATAACATTGCAGAAAAAGATGTTGAAAGAGCTATTGAACTTTCTCAAACCACATATTGTGGTGTAACTGCTATGCTCAAGAAAGCAATGGAGATAAACCATACTTATAGAATCGAAAAAACAAAATAATTAAACCTTGGTAGTGTCATTCTGCATCACGACATCCCTGGCATACAACGGGTACTTCGTGACTCAGAATGACATTTTAATTCATATTTTATAATCTAAGTCTTCTGATACAAACCAATAGTATTTTCATCAGGATCAGTTATTAAAGCATACCATCCCATTGCGGGGATAACCGTTTTTTCTCTTTTAACTTTACCTCCGTTACCTTTTGCTTTTTTAAGCACTTCATCAATATCTCTTATGTTAACGTGGAAAACTGTTGCATCACCCACAGCAACGTTTTCTACTTTTCTTAGTCCAACCATTATTCCTTTATGATTATTAAAAAGCAAGTAATCTTTTCCAAAAGGTTTAAACTCCCAGCCGAACACATTTTTAAGAAATAAACTTTCCATTTCTAAATCGGTGGTTGGTATTTCTGCGTGAGCAATAAGCAAATCGGACATTTATTATTCCCTTTGTTTTAGTGATGTACAAATAATTATTTTGTTCGAACAAAAAATTAAATTTATTTAGCAGAACTATCAAGCACCAGAAAGGAATTAAATGTTAAACAATCAGGAGTTTTTCGATGAGCTTTCTGCTCAATATGATTCGATGATCCCGTTTGAGAAGGCAATAGAACAGAAAGAAGAAGTATTCAAAGATCTTTTAAAGGGTAATTTTAAAACAATTGCCGATGTCGGATGTGGTACAGGAAGCGATTCATTAGCTCTTGCCCGGTTAGGTTACAACGTAACTTCGTTCGATCCATCTGCTAAAATGTTGAATAAATTAAAGTTAAATGCTAAGAGTTGTGGATTGGATTTGGATTCTTATCAATTCGGTGCTTCACAAATTCCAGATGATTTTAACAATAAATATGATGTGGTTATATCGTTTGGAAATTCATTTGCAAATGTTCATGCCAATGAATTTGAGAGCTCGGTTTGCAAGTGCTTTTCTTTGCTAAAGGAAAAAGGAGAACTGTATATACAAATTTTGAATTATGAAAAAATTCTTTTAGAGAAGAAAAGAATTGTAAGAATCTCGAGCAGTGAGGAAAAATACTTTGTACGTTATTATGATTTTAACGAAAATCAAGTAGTGTTTAATATTCTGCAGTTCGATAAAACTAATCTCACAGATCATCAATTAATATCAACCAAAATTTATCCATACTCAGCTGATGATTTTACACCAGTACTGAAAAAAGCAGGATTTAAGACCATAAACTATTACGGCAGTTTTAGCTTTACACCGTACGATCCCCAAACATCTAATGACCTGATCATCACTTCAGTCAAATAAATATTGTGCGGAACAGCACATTTATTTTCCTTTCATCCGATAGACCTTGACAATTAAATTTTAACAAGATATTTTTGAACAAACGTTCAGTCAAAAAATATGTCACCAAGAACAAAACAACAATTTAAGGAAATAAGAAAAACAAGCAGAGAGAAAATTCTTTCTGTTGCATTGGAATTATTTGCAAGGAAGGGATACCATGCAACATCAGTTTCTCAAATTGCTAAAAAAGCTAAGATCTCAAAAGGTTTGATGTACAACTACTTCATTAATAAGGAAAAACTCCTTGATGAAATAATTCAGGAAGGTTTTAATTCTCTGGCAGGACTGGGATATGAAGCGAAGCGAGGAGTAGATCCCAAAGAACAACTCGAAGGATTTATTGATGCAGTACTGGATAATCTTTATTCAAACTTTACATATTGGCAGCTCTATCTTGCATTACTTGTTCATCCTGAAGTTCAGAAAAAATTTGAGAAGAAAATGCAGCGATTTAGAGATGAGTTTGTTAAAGCTTTAGCCTCACTATTCAAAAAACTAAAAGTAAAAAACCCTGAATTGGAAGCATTCCTTCTTGGAACATTCTTCGATGGGCTTGTACTAAATTTTATGGTAGCTGAAGATTTATTCCCGATAAAAAAGATTAAAGAAGCCTTGATTAGCAAGTATATTCGATAAAAATCCAGAAAAATATTATGATACTTAAAAAAATAATACTACTATCCATTTTGATTTTCTCAACATCATTTGCGCAGGATGCAAAGGAAATTATTAGGAAATCGGATGAGCTGATAAAATCGGAAAGCAGTTATGCTGAGGTTACGATGACAGTTGTAAAAACAGATTGGACCCGTACAGTTGCAATGAAAAACTGGGCATTAGAACCGGATTATGCTCTGATCTATATTACCGAACCGGCGAGGGATAGAGGATCGGTAACACTTAAACGAAAAAAAGAAGTGTGGAACTGGATTCCCACAGCACAAAAGGTTATTAAGATTCCGCCCTCTATGATGCTTCAATCGTGGATGGGATCTGATTTTACAAACGATGATCTGGTTAAGGAATCATCAGTTGTGAACGACTACATACATACCATTGTGGGTGAAGAAATATTTGCTGGATACGATTGCTATAAAATTGAATCAATCCCCAAACCCGATGCCGGAGTTGTATGGGGTAAACTATTAATCTGGGTCGCAAAGGATGGATATTTTCAGCTTAAGGTAGAATTTTTTGATGAAGATGACTTTATTGTAAAAACATACCTTGGAAATGATATTAAGGAAATGGGTGGAAGGACTATTCCAACAGTCTGGGAAATGATTCCCATAGACAGGCCAGGTGAAAAAACTGTTTTTATTTATGATAAGATTGAATTCAATTATGATGTAAATGAATCTTTTTTCTCTGAACGAAATATGAAAAGAGTTAGATGAAATGAAAACTTATTTTCTTTTAGCATGGAGAAATCTCTGGCGTAATAAAAGGAGAACATTAATCGCTTCGGCATCAATATTTTTTGCAGTTATTTTTGCTCTTCTTATGCGCTCAATGCAGGAAGGTTCCTACGATTACATGGTTGACGCATCGGTAAGTATGTATACAGGCTATATCCAGGTTCATGCAAAAGATTACTGGGATAAAAGATCAATTGATAAAAGTATGGAACTTTCACAGACAAGAATTGGCAAAATTGATTCTGTAAAACATGTTACTCTTGTAACACCCCGTCTCGAATCCTTTAGTTTAATTTCGTATGGTAATGTAACAAAAGTTGCATCCATTGTTGGAATAGACCCTGGATTGGAAAATGAAATGACAGATTTGAAAAACAAATTGATTTCAGGAAAATACCTCACAAAAGAATCCCGTGGATTAATGATCGCTGAAGGACTTGCAGAATTATTAAAGGTCGGCATTGGCGATAGTGTTGTATTGTACGGGCAGGGTTATCATGGTGTTACAGCTGCAGCGCAGGTAGAAGTTGAGGGAATTGTAAAATTCACTCTTCCTGCACTTAATAAAACGATGGTCTATCTTAGTTTGGATTATTCACAGTGGCTATATGCTGCACCGAACAGAGTTACCACCCTTTCAATAATGATAGATGAAGCTAATAAAATAAATGAAGTTCACTTAGCTGTAAGTAATTTATTCGATGAAAAATATGAAGTAATGATGTGGCCTGAATTAATGCCCGAACTCGTTCAAAGTATTGAGGTGGATAATGCAGGTGGTATTATTATGTTAGGAATTCTTTATGTGGTAATCGGTTTTGGGATATTTGGTACAGTGATGATGATGACTGCAGAAAGAACCAAGGAGTTCGGAATTTTAATTTCTGTTGGGATGAAAAAATGGAGATTAAGTTATGTCTCCTTTCTGGAGTCTCTGTTCCTTTCGTTTATCGGCGTGTTAGCCGGAATAGTCGTAAGTATTCCAATCCTCTATTACCTGAAACAAAATCCAATTCCGCTAACCGGCGAGATGGCTGATGCTATGCTAAAATTTGGATTAGATCCCATCGTTCCTTTCAGATTTGCTGCAAATATTTTTATAGATCAGTTTTTAACTGTGCTCGTGATTGCAATGATATCTGCATTATACCCGTTGTCATACATAAGAAAACTGAATCCTATTAAAGCTATGAGAAAATAATGGAGAGAAAAAGAAATGTTATTTAATCTTGCCTGGAAAAATATTTGGCGTAATAAAAAAAGAAGCTTAATAATTATTACTGCAATTACATTAGGTTTGTGGGCAGGACTTTTTTCAGTCGCTGTAATGATAGGTTCCTGGGATACAACTGTAAATTCAACAATTGACAGGAACTTAAGCCATATTCAAATTCATACAAAAGAATTTAAGGATGAAAGTCTTACATCACATTACATCCCTAGTGGTAACAAATTAGCTGAAGAAATTGGTAATCTAAAAGAAGTAAAAGATGTTACGGCAAGAGTATTGATTGAAGGAATGGCATCGTCTCCCAGCTCTTCCCGTGGAGTTAATATTATAGGAGTTGATCCATCCAGCGAAAAAAATGTAACAACCATTGCAGATTACATAACCGAAGGTGAATACTTTAACGGTATAAAAAGAAATCCAATTCTTGTTGGCGAAAAGCTTGCCGATAAACTTGGATTGAAACTGCACTCTAAAATGGTTTTGAGTTTTCAGAGTATTGATACAACACTTACTTATGCCGCTTTCAGGATAGTTGGTATTTTCAAAACGGAATCATCAATGTTCGATGAATCTAATGTATTTGTTAGGAAGTCAGATCTATACAATTCCATGAGCAGTGAATTCATAGTAAATGAAATAGCAATAAGGTTAAATTCTTCGGAAGATTTAGATTCAACTTTAGCAATCTTAAAAGAAAATTATTCCTCACTTGTGGTAGAAACCTGGAAAGACCTTGCCCCGGAACTCGAAATGATGTATGAATTTCTGATCATTGAAATGCAGATATTTCTTGCAATTATAATGGCTGCTCTTCTATTCGGAATTACAAACACCATGCTTATGTCTGTGTTAGATAGAGTAAGAGAGTTTGGTGTATTGTTAGCAGTTGGTATGAAAAGAGTCAGAGTATTTTTACTAATCATGATTGAAACAGTAATACTATCACTTGTTGGTGGAATTATTGGAATGTTACTTGGAACATTTACGATCTGGTATTTTTCTGATAAGGGAATCGATCTTTCACTATTTTCTGAGGGATTATCTTCCTGGGGTATGCCGACAATATTATACCCCATTTTACCACTGTACTTTTACGGGGTGTTAACTACAATGATTGTTATAACGGGAATTCTTGCTGCGATATGGCCCTCAATCAAGACTATTAAACTTCGTCCTGCTGATGCAATAAGAACTTATGGATGATAAACAGAAACTGTTAAACAGGAGAAATGAATTATGGCGCTTATAGAATTAAAAAATGTTACAAAAATATATGATGATACTGCTGTGGAGGTTAA
This sequence comes from Ignavibacteriaceae bacterium, assembly GCA_049670345.1. Taxonomy (GTDB): domain Bacteria; phylum Bacteroidota; class Ignavibacteria; order Ignavibacteriales; family Ignavibacteriaceae; genus BMS3ABIN03. Next base: position 3,623 of record JBATTD010000504.1, on the reverse strand, counting down.
AGCACTAAACGATGTTAATATAAAAATTGAAAAAGAGGAATTCACCGCAATTGTAGGTCCATCGGGCTCGGGTAAAACCACTTTGCTTAACATTATTGGCGGATTAGATAAGCCAACATCCGGATATATTGTTATTAATGAAACAGATATTTCAACATTCAAAACCGATCAGATGATTGATTTCCGGTTGCATAATATTGGGTTTGTCTTTCAGGCATACAATTTAATTCCGGTTTTCACAGCAAAAGAAAATGTTGAATTTATAATGCTGCTTCAAGGTGTTGAAAAAGAGGAACGAGAAAGAAATGCCGTTGAACTTCTCACTGCAGTAGATCTTACGGATAGAATAAACAGCAAGCCAACCGAGCTTTCCGGCGGGCAGCAGCAAAGAGTTGCAGTAGCTCGTGCTTTAGCTTCAAAACCATCATTTGTTTTAGCTGATGAACCGACCGCAAACCTGGATTCTGTAACTGCTAACAATTTACTCGATATAATGGAAAAATTGAATAAAGAACATAAGATGACATTCATCTTTTCAACACACGATGCAAGAGTTATAAAACGTGCTCACAGAGTTATTACTCTGCGCGATGGAGCAATAGAATCGGATGAGACAACTGATAATGCAACGGCGAATGCAACTTAAAATTTTTTTCCTTCTATTATTTATTCCTTTAATAAAAATTGAGGCGCAGCTCTCCTCATTTGATTATAACGGTTATGCAAAATATTTGTTCAGTTCTACACGGTTTCCCGATACACCTGAAAGATACTCTGATCATCTTCTTCACGCCCGCTTAAATACCAAGTGGTACGCAACTGAATCTCTAACAGCCGCACTTGAGCTAAGATTCAGAGCCTTTTACGGAGAGACAGTTGAAAACATCCCAAATTTTTCTGAACTTATTAAAACTCCCAGGGACTGGGTAAGACTTGATGCTATATTATGGGAAACCGAGAAGAGTCTCGGATATCTCGAGGTGGACAGGCTATGGCTTGATTGGGTTAAGGATAATTTGCAAGTAACAATTGGCAGGCAGAGAATCGCATGGGGAACTTGCTGGGTATGGAACCCGACTGATCTGTTCAATCCTTTAGATGTACTGGATTTTGATTACGAGGAATTACCGGGAGTAGATGCAATAAGAGTACAGTATTATACCGGTGCTGTTACTAAAGTGGATGCAGGTTATAAACCTGCAAAGGAAAAAAAGAATACGATCTTAGCAGGTTTGTGGAGTATCAATTCATTCAATTATGATTTTAATTTTATCGGCGGAATGAGAGACGAACGATGGGTGTTCGGCGGTTCTTGGGCTGGTGATATTTATTCTGCAGGTTTCAGGGGAGAGTTGACCTTAAGTGAAGCACCGAACCGTTCTTATACAAATCCTGTTTATGAAGAATTCGGTGAAACTTCCCTCTCATCAACCAATAAACCAATAATAACTCTTGCACTATCGGCCGATTATACTTTCCCCAATACTTTTTATATTCATACCGAAATGCTTTATAATAACAATGGCAGAACTGAGAATACATTTCTTTTTACAAATGAAGCGCTCAGTTTAGGAATGTTATCTGCTGCAAGGTGGTCAATCTACCAGGAATTCGCTTATGATATAACCCCGTTATTTAGGGGAGACCTGTTTGGTATTTTTAACCCTGACGATGGTTCTTATGTTATTGTTCCATCAGCGACTTATTCTCTATTCACCAATTTTGATTTACTATTTATCGCACAGATATTTGAAGGCGATCCATTGACTGAATTTGGTGAATTTGGAACTTCTTTTTATTTCAGGATGAAATTTTCGTTCTAATTTCTAAAAATCACGCGTTTTAAAAAGCTGATTCTTTTCTTGTATCATTCTCACATTTTCATTAAGTTTTAATTACTTTAATGCGCAAGACTAACATTCCGGAGATTTATGGAAATATTATCTAATATCATTTTGATGATTTGGGTTATCCATTCAGGGAGATTACTATTCCATAAAATTGTTAGGGGACAGTTTGTCGAATCTATTTAATCCAAGTTTTTTATTAGGAGGCATTATGATGAAGAAATTAGCGCTTTTCATTTCAATTTTATTATTCATCTTCTTTACCGGGTGTGATAAATCAGGTAAAGATGATGCTAATCAGGAAACTTCTCCAGATGTAACAAATAACAACGGTTCTGATGATGAGCAGGCAGATAAAAACAAAAATGGTGATAATGATGATTTTACTGAGAATATGAAAAAATTAGAAGATATGATGTCAGGTGGAGAAGAAGTTGAAGTTGTAAATTTCAGGAAGCTGAAGGAATTACTTCCCGAAGAGCTTGATGAAATGAAGCGAACCGGTTCCAGCGGTGAAAAAACAAATGCTTTTGGTATTAATGTTTCGAAGGCAGAAGGAGAATACAAATCAGAAGATAATAAGCAAAAGATTAAAATCACAATTCTGGATATGGGAAGTATGAAGGGTCTTGCGGGAATGACTGCTTTTGCGTGGTCGTGGGCAGAAATTGATAAAGAATCAGATGACGGTTTTGAAAGGACTTTCGAATATAAAGGACATAAAGCTTATGAAAAATACAACACCAATTATCAGGATGGAGAAGTTCAGGTACTTGTTGCAAAAAGATTTATGGTAGAGATTAAGGGCAGCGACACTCCAATGGAAAAAATGCATTCAGCCCTTGACGAGGTTAATATTGGTGATCTTGAGAGTATGAAAGATGAAGGTAAGAAAGAAGAGTAAAATTTAATTGGATTTATCATTCTAACAAACAAAGGAGAAGAAATATGAATTTAATTGACAGGGCTAAAAATATTATTATAAGTCCTAAAACCGAATGGGATGTAGTGGCGAATGAAGAGCCGAACATTCAGCAAATAATCACCGGGTATGTCTTGCCATTGGCGCTGGTGCCTGCCATTGCGATGATTATCGGCTGGGGATTAATAGGTATTTTAGGAGTTAAATCGTTTAATTACGGAATAGCAATGGGGTTAGTAACATTGCTGAATGCTCTAGTAGGTGTTTTTGTTGCCGCATTTGTGATTGACGCACTTGCTCCGAGTTTTGGTTCACAAAAGAATTTGGGAAGGGCAGTACAACTTGTTGCCTTTGCAATGACACCGGCATGGATTGGTGGAATATTAAATATTTTACCCTCACTTAGTTGGCTAGGAGGTTTATTTGGCTTGTACGGTCTTTATCTGCTATTCTTGGGATTTGTTCCATTAATGAAAACCCCGGAAGAAAAGAAGGTAGGATATATTATTGTCTCAATTGTTGTAGTCATTGTTGTTTATTTTGTTATCGCTGCTATTCTTACTGCTATAATGCTTGCTGTTTTCGGATTAAGTATGTGGGGCGCTGTTAACTACTAGTGAATTTAAAATAAAAATGCTTGCCTGATATTTTCGGGCAAGCATTTATTAATTTTCCAATCAAATATTTTTTTTCAGATTACTTTTTAATCAGTTTCTCTATTTCTCTAATTTCCTCTTCGGCTTCAATAATTTTGTAATATTCCAAAGCATCGGTAAAGTATTTTTTGCTCTTTTCAGAGTCATCTGCCAAATCGTAAAGAATACCTAATTCGTAAGATGTTTCTGCCTGGTTTA
>JBATTD010000503.1:0-4468 GCA_049670345.1 Ignavibacteriaceae bacterium | reverse complement strand
GAACTGCCCTGGGAATTCATTCAGATAGGCAACTGCGGTTCACCACTTGAAACCAGCGAAGGCTGGCTGGTACTCACTCATGGCGTGGGCCCCATGAGGCAGTACTCCATAGGTGCCATGCTTCTCGATCTTGAAAACCCGGCAAAAATCATTGCCCGTTTGGAAGAGCCGCTGCTTACACCAGAAGAGGAAGAGCGTGAGGGTTACGTACCCAATGTCGTTTATACTTGCGGAGCACTTATACATAATAACACTTTGGTTATTCCCTATGCAATGTCTGATATCATGTCCGGTATAGCAACCGTGAGCGTAAGTGAACTAATCAGTTGTATGAAACGAGCATGAAAAAACATTTACACACAAGGAAATGATTATAATGCGAGTTCCATATGACCTTAATTTAAAATTATAAACATATGAAACAGTCGCATCGATAATTTTAATGAAATGTGCATGAAAAGCTGAACTTATAATAACTATTAAAGATATTAATTTTTCATTATTTACTTTCCATTTTTTAATGACAATAAAAAAAATTATACTTATCGGTGATCCGTTGCTCAGAAAGAAATGTGCTAAAGTTAATAACTTTGACTCGCCCGAAGTTAAGACCATAAAATCCGGTCTTAGAAGCACACTCCAAAATCTCCAAAAAATTCATAAAAAAGGCGGAGGACTTGCTGCACCGCAAATCGGGTACTTGAAAAGAGTAATTTATATAAATGCAAAGGGAAGATCATTCTTTCTTATTAATCCAAAAATAACTTATGCAAGTAAAAGAATGTTTAATGTGTGGGATTTCTGTTTTAGCGGTAATGCAGCGTTTACTGCACAAATAAAACGCCACTGGAAAATAAGCGTTGAATATGATGATGAAAAAGGACAAAAGCAGGAAGAAGATTTTGAAGGCTACTTCTCCGAACTTTTACAGCACGAAATTGATCACCTTGAAGGAAGATTATTTATTGATCTGATAAAAGATCCTTCCAAAATTAAAATGATAGACCATCTTATCTGAGCCAAGAAAGTAAATAGGGAAGACACTACTCGAACAACAAATAATGCTTGACTTTAATACCATTAAGAATGATTTTTAGTAAGTGCAAAGATGAACTAATTATCTTTTATTTATATAAGGGAGAACGGGGATCTTTTTATGGGCGGAAATATACTTATTAATACGGTTGAAGTTAGAAACTTTTGTTCTGGCATTAAACAAACCCATCCAAATAACATTCCTACTGCACTTTCAGTTTTCACAATAAGTTATAGTTATATTTTATACAAATTTCATAGGTAACAAAATGAAAAAGTATTTTAATTTTGTTTTTATTTCGTCATTCTTAACATTCATTTTTATTTTTTCCTCTCAACAAGTCTCTGCTCATTGTGATGGTCTTGATGGACCGGTAGTAAAAGCGGCTAAAAAGGCTCTTGAAACTGAGAATGTAAATTTGGTTTTAATTTGGGTCAAAAAAGAGTTTGAAGATGAAATCAATAATGCTTTTCAAAAAACTCTTACCGTAAGGAAGTTAAGTCCAGAAGCTAAAGAAATGGCAGATATGTATTTCTTTGAAACTATAGTTCGTCTCCATCGTTTAGGTGAAGGTGCTCCATATACTGGATTAAAACCTGCTGGAAGAGATTTAGGCCCGGCAATACCATTAGCAGATAAATCAATTGAAGAAAATTCTGCAAAAGAATTATTAGAATTGCTCACAGATGAAATTCAAAACGGTCTCCATCAATATTTCCAAAACGTAATCAGTAAAAAAGACTATAATACAAATGATATTAATGCTGGGCGTGAATATATCGAAGCATATGTTGTATTTGTTCATTACGTTGAAAGGATATATGAATCAACACAAATATTAACTGAAGGGCAAGTTATCGAAGCTGAAGAAAAAGATATACATAAGCATTAATTAGAGTATAACAAGGCCAGTCAAGCCGACCGCCAGTACCGTTAGGGTTTTGTGCTAGTGTGAATTTGGTAATAATGAAGAAATTAAATAATGTAATATTTTTACTTTAATGTTATAATATTACGCAATTAGAATAGGTTTATATGATTAATTTAATGCAGTATAAGCCCAGGTTATGTGTTAAGGGAGCTAAATGGAAATTAGTGCCAAACAAATTGAAGTATTAAAACAAAGTACTCTATCGCTAACCAAGTATTTAGATAATATTTCTATTGCAATAATTGGCACAGATAAAAATCAACAACCTGCAGAAATAGGCTCTGGTACTTGCATAAAAATCGGTGATACTTATTTGATTGCCACTGCGGCTCACTGCATTCGTGGTTATAAAATGGACGATTTATTTCTAATTCATTCTAAATCGCCTAAACCAAAAGATATATCTATCAATAAAATTGGTTTTCGTGGTGGTGGGGATTGTGACTTGTTAGATATTGCTTGGCTTGAATTAACAGAAGAAACCGCTAGAACTATTGAGAAAGAATTCATTGATTTGAAAGATATCGTAATAGATATCTATCATATTCACGATGATTTAACATTTGTGAGTGGTTTCCCTGGTGCACTCATTGACCACGTGAAAGAGAATAAATTGCTATCTGTAACACCAATCGGTTATTTAACAATTACAATCGACCCACCAAGTATTGGTCAAACCATAAACAAATATGATATATTTTTTGATTACCCAAAAGATGGTAATCTTGTATTTGATAATCGTGCAAAGGAATTACCTGATCCAAAAGGAATAAGTGGCGGTGGTTTTTGGTCTTTAAATATCAATACTGAAGGCATTTGGTCAAATCAGAAAATCAAGTTATTCGGAATAGATAGAAGTTGGAGTCCTACAAAAAGATGGATTAAAGGAATTCAAATTCAGCATTGGCTTAAAATGATAATTGAAGATTTCCCAGCGTTGGAAAAAGAAATTATAAATTATTTCCCAAAACTAAACACATAACCATTTAAATAATTAAAAAGTCAAGTAGATATAGTTATTTAAGTAAATAATAATTTATTCTAATTAAAAACATTTTAATAAATGTGGTATTGCTACTCTGGGCAACCGGTTAGCGGCAACATCGTTAACTGTTTTCGGAGGAAATTATATCATGATGATTAAAGAACAAATGGAAGAGATATACGGGAATATTCCTCCCGATAAGATACCATGGAATTTGGAAACACCTCCAGATATTATTCAAAGTGTTGTAAACTCTGGAAGAATAAAACCCTGCAAGGCAATTGAGTTGGGTTGTGGAACCGGTAATTATGTGATTTATCTTTCTTCTATGGGTTTTGACACAACGGGTGTTGACATATCTGGCAGAGCTATTGAAATGGCAAAAAAATCTGCAGCAGAAAAGAAAATTAAATGCAATTTTATCACAGCCAATGTGCTTGGTAAAATGGAGGAAATCCAAAGCAATTATGATTTTGCTTATGACTGGGAACTCTTACACCATATTTTTCCTGAAGAAAGAGAAAAGTATATCACCAATGTTCATAAACTAATTAATCCCGGCGGAAAATATTTATCAGTTTGTTTTAGTGAAAAAAGTCCTCAATTTGGTGGCGTGGGAAAATATAGAAAAACACCTCTTGATACAGAACTATATTTTTCGTCGGAGAGTGAAATGGAGACTCTCTTTGAAACCCTATTTGAAATTGAAGAATTGAAAACAGTTACAATCCAGGGAAAATATTCTCCACACAAGGCAATTTATGCATTTCTTAAAAAAAGATGAACAGCTAACGACGTTACACGGCTATTACTAAAAATGAGGTATTAATGTTTACAGAATTAGTGCGGATAAATTCCCGACCGAAACCTTTCCAATATTATACCGCAGAAGAATTGTGGACGGATGAACATACATCAAAACAAATGCTTGAATATCATCTGAATGAATTTGTTGATGCTTCGTCTCGAAATAAAAAGTTCATCGATCGTTCAGTAGGATGGATCACATCAAACTTTGGTGTGGATAATAAAACTAATGTTATAGATTTTGGTTGTGGTCCGGGATTATACACAACTCGTCTATCTGAACAAGGAGTTAAGGTTACCGGGATTGACTTTTCTAAAAGATCTATCGAATATGCAAAAAAGGTTGCGCACGAAAAAAGTTTAGAAATTGATTATGTTCTACAAAATTATCTTACTTATGCGTCGGATAAAAAATTTGATCTGATCACAATGATAATGTGCGACTACTGTGCTTTAAGTCCAAACCAAAGAAAAGATCTGCTCCAAATATTTTATAAATTGTTAAAGCCAGACGGTTCTGTGTTGCTGGATGTGTATTCTTTGAACAGTTTTAACCAAAAAGAAGAATCAGCAACCTACGAACTCAATCAGTTAAATGGTTTTTGGTCACCTGAGGATTATTATTGTTTTGTTAACACATTCAAATATGAGAAAGAAAAAGTAATACTTGATAAATACACAATAGTTGAGAAAAATAGAATTCGTGTTG
>JBATTD010000502.1:0-5488 GCA_049670345.1 Ignavibacteriaceae bacterium | reverse complement strand
GGTGCAAATAAAGAAGCCCTGGCTGCCGCCCATTCAGCCGGAATGGATTTCATTCGTTCTGAAGGATTTGTCTTTGCACATGTTGCAGATGAAGGAATAATGGAATCAGATGCAGGTGAACTGATGCGTTACAGAAAGCAGATTGGTGCCGAAGATATTTTGATCTTTACAGATATAAAAAAGAAACACAGCTCGCATTCAATCACATTGGATGTTGAAATTGTTGAAACAGCGAAAGCAGCGGAGTTTTTTCTTAGCGATGGTGTTATTCTTACCGGCACATCTACCGGTAAAGAAACAGATATTAATGAATTAAAAAAAGCTAGAGCAGCTGTAAAAATTCCAGTGTTAATTGGATCCGGTTTAACAGCAGATAATATTGGAAAGTATTTCCCTGCTGCCGATGCATTTATCATCGGTTCGTATTTTAAACAAGGAGGGGATTGGAGAAATGAAGTTGATGCAGATAGAGTTAAAGCATTGATGAATAAAATTAATAAATTGAAATGAACAAATATATTGTGTTTACTCAGCAGATAATCTTAACAGTTCTACAATCATTATTAGCGCCTTCTCCATATCCTCAACAAAAATATGTTCATCTAAGGAGTGCTCAAGTTGAGCCCCGATACCGACCACAGCCATTTCAATTCCATGGTTATTATAAATCGATGCATCTGTAAATCCCGTGATAAAAGTTGTTGTTGCATCAATACCAGCTTTTTTCAGAGCTTTCTTCGATGCGTTTACTGTCCAGCTATCTTCAGGAATTTCCACTGCCTTGCAAAGGTTCTCAATTTTAATTTCTGCTTTTGCACCGTAAGATTCAACTTCATTTAATATTATTTTTTTCATTTCTTCTGCAAGCGCCTGAGCTTTATCGTGGTTAAGACTTCTGCACTCGGCTAAAAAAGCTGCTGTTTCCGGAACACCGTTTCTAATAAGCCCCCCATTTATTACCCCAACGTTTGCAGTTGTTTCTTCATCCAACCTGCCAAGCTTAAGTGCAGCTATTGCATTTGCTGCTGCTTGAATTGCGTTTATACCCTTTTCCGGTTCCATACCTGCGTGTGCACCTTTTCCAATAACTGTTACATCAATTGCAAAGTATGATGGACCTCCGATAACAATTGTATCAAGCGTATCATTATCTAAAAGGAATCCTTTCTTTGCTGTTATTTTATTGAAGTCCAGATTTTTAACACCAATCAAACCAACCTCTTCCTGTCTGCTGATTGCAATTTCAATCGGGGGTCTGATTTCTGCTATGCGTAAAGCCTCAAGCATTTCTGCAATACCTGCTTTATCATCAGCGGCTAATATTGTATCACCATTCGATCTGATAACACCATCTTGTATTAATGGCTCAATACCAACTCCGGGTTTTACCGTATCGGCATGGCACGAAAGCAGTATCGGTTCTTTATCTTCGCAACCTTTTGCGGGAAGTTTTGCAATCAGGTTTCCGTAACTATCCTTCTCTGCATCGGCACCAATTTTAACAAACTCTTTCAATAGATAATCTATCATCTTTGCTTCGTTGCCAGACTCACTATCTATCTTTACCATTTCCATAAACTGTTTTATCATTCTTTCAGACATTCTGCGCCCTCTTTAATTTTTTTATGCGGTAAATTTAATGAATTAGTTTTTTGAGTTAAAACCTTGGAAGTATTTTGTGCTCATTCTCAACAGGATAAACCCCATGGATATTCAAAGGCTTGTATACTAAACAGCCATTCTAAATGTTTTTCTTTATTGAAGGACAGCCCTGATTTTTTTTATAGAACAATGAAACGTAATTTTATAGATATTATAATAAATCTTGCGATTATTATTTTTTATACAATTTGATGAACATATCAGGAATTGATTATGAATCACTACCACGATAAAACCAAACTACAATTGATCGAAGAAATCGAATCTCTGAAAAATAGGATTGATGAACTTGAACAATCGGAGTTTAAGTACAAGCAGGCAGAGCAAACAATTAAAACAAGTGAAATAAAACTGCGCAACATTATTGAGCATAGTTCAAATCTATTTTATTCTCACACTCCCGATCACTTAATAACATATATTAGTCCGCAAACAAAAGAATTCTTCAACTGTGAACCGGAAGAAGCAAAGATGAGATGGAATGAATTTGTAACCGAAAATCCAGGGAATGAAATTGGTTTTATCTTAACCAACAGGGCCATAAAAACAGGCAAAATTCAGCCATCCTACGAACTTGAATTGGCTGGTAAAAAAGGGCGGAAACTATGGGTAGAAGTTAATGAAGCTCCTGTGGTTGAGGGCGGACAAACAGTAGCAATAGTAGGTGCATTAACGGACATAACCGCACGCAAGCTGGCGGAGGAGGCATTAATTGAATCAAAACAGATGTTGAGCGATGTTCTTAATACAATTCCAGTTCGGGTATTCTGGAAAGACCTTGATGGTGTTTATTTGGGGTGTAATCAGTTATTTGCCAAGGATGCTGGAAGAGGCAATCCTAAAGAAGTGATTGGTGATAATGATTATAATATGGGATGGGCTGAGCAAGCTGAACTGTATCGTAGCGATGATAGATTTGTTATAGAAAGCGGACAGCCGAAAATTAATTATGAAGAACCCCAGACAACACCGGAAGGGAAAACCATCTGGCTTAATACTTCTAAAATTCCACTCTTGAATAGTACTGGTAATATATATGGTGTTTTAGGTACATATGAAGATATCACTGAACGCAAGCAGGCGGAAGAGACGCTGCTAAGAAGTGAAGCAATGTTTAAGGGTATTTTTTCACAGGCGCCGGTTGGAATTGAATTATATGACTCAGAAGGAAGTTTGATTAATGCAAATCAGGAGGCGTTAAATATTTTTGGTGTCGGGTCTGTTGAAGAAGTAAAGGGGTTTAAACTTTTTGAAGACCCCAATATTTCTGAAAAAGCAAAAATTCAACTCAGAAATGGATTACCGATTGATTACGAATCAGAGTTCGATTTTGAAGTTGTCAAGAAATTGAAATTATACAAAACAGCAAAGTCAGGAAAATGCTTTTTACAAGTTCAAATTACAGCCTATAATATATCTGATAATGGTGAAAGAGGATTTGTTGCCCATGTTCAAAACATAACCAGGCGCAAGCAGGCAGAACAAGCACTAAGGGATAGTGAATATCTGCTTAGAGAATCGCAGAAGGTCGCTCAGTTAGGTTATTACGAGCTTGATGTTCTGACAGGAAATTGGACAAGCTCCAAAATCCTGGATAACATTTTTGGCATTGATGATAATTTTATTAAAACGATTGAAGGATGGGGTGATAACCTACACCCTGATTCACGGGAAGAAATGCTGACATATATTAATGAAAATATATTAAAGCAGCATCAGAAATTTGATAAGGAGTACCGGATAATTCGGATAAGTAATGGCGAAGAGCGTTGGGTTCATGGTCTGGGAGAACTTGAACTCGACAGTGATGGAAATCCGGTAAAGATGATAGGTACTATTCAGGACATTACCAAACAGAAAAGATCAGAAGAAGCATTGCAAAAAAGCAAGGAGAGATACCGTTCTTTATATCAAAAAACTCCTGCCATGCTTCATTCGATTGATCAGGAAGGTCGCCTGACAAACGTTAGTGAATACTGGCTAAAAAAAATGGGATATTCACTTAATGAGGTCCTTGGAAGACATTCTACTGACTTTATGACCGAGGAATCAAGCCGTTATGCAAAAGAAGTAATTTTGCCAAAGTTTTATGAAAGAGGCAGTTGTCGTGACGTTCCTTATCAATATGTTAAAAAGAACGGGGAGGTAATGGACGCACTCCTATCCGCAATAACAGAAAAGGATGAAAACGGCGAACTAATCTATTCTCTATCGGTAATAACAGATGTTACAGATCGCAAGCAAGCAGAGGCATCATTGAGGCAAAGTGAGGTGCGTCTGCGGCAGGTTATTGATCTGGTGCCGCATTATATATTTGCCAAGGATCATAAAGGTCGGTTTATCCTTGCAAACAGTGCCAGTGCTGAATCAATGGGAACTACACCTGAAGAAATTATCGGAAAAACTGAATTGGAAATTGCACCTGTAAAAAAAGAAGCTCAGGTTTTCACAAAGGATGATGCAGAGGTTATTTCGAGCGGTAAACCGAAGTTTATTCCTGAAGGGCGCTTTACAGATATTAAAGGAAAATCACACATTCTTCTAACAATTAAAATACCTTTTACAGCATCCGGTATGCAAAACCCATCTGTTCTTGGAGTATCAGTTGATATAACTGAGCGTAAGAAGGCAGAAGAAGCGCACCGGGAAAGCGAGGAACGTTTTAGCCGTTTATCAGAGGCAGCATTTGAAGGGATAGTGATTAGCGACGGCGGAAAAGTTATTGATGTAAACGATCAGTTGGCTAAAATATTGGGGCATAAACCAGAAGAAATCATTGGTAAAACCGCTATGGAATTTGTTGCTCAAGAATCACGTGAATTAGTGATGAACAATATTAAATCCGGCACTGAAGGTTCTTATGAGCATTATGCCTTAAAGAATGATGGCTCTATCTTTCCCGTTGAGGTTCAGGCAAAAACGTTGCCCTATGAAGGCCGTAGTTTTAGAGTTACCGCTATCAGAGATATTTCTGAACGTAAAAAAGCAGAGGAGGAAATTCGTAAATTATCTCACTCTGTTGAGCAAAGTCCAGCTATTGTTGTTATAACCGATACGAGTGGTAATATAGAGTATGTTAATCCAAAATTTGAAGAAGTAACAGGGTACACTGCAAAGGAAGTTATTGGAGAGAATCCGAGAATTTTAAAATCTGGTGAGACAACTACTGAAGAATATGAAATATTATGGAAGACTATCAAAGCAGGCGGGGAGTGGCACGGTGAGTTTCACAACAAGAAAAAGAATGGCGAGCTTTATTGGGAATTAGCCTCAATAACAGCAATAAAAGATACTAAGGGGCAGAACACTCATTATATTGCGATAAAAGAAGACATCACCGGGCGCAAGGCCATGGATAAGAGGCTTCGAGAATCACACAACCGGTTGAGAAGTTTTGCAGAAAGATTACAAATGATACGCGAGGAAGAACGCGCAACAATTGCGAGAGAAATTCACGATGACCTCGGGCAATCTTTAACTGCTTTGAAAATGGATATTTCCTGGGTGAAAAATAATCCAGAAATGAGTGCGGAAGCCAAAACGGCTAAATTTGATATAATGCTTGATCTTACAAACTCTACGATTCAAACTGTTAAGCGAATCGCTACTGAATTAAGACCCGGTATACTTGATGACCTTGGATTGGTTCCGGCTATTGAGTGGCAGGCAACAGAGTTTCAAAACAGGTTTAAAATTCAATGTAATGTTACAATAAACAAATCAGATGTTATTATAAAAGATGAAATATCCATTGCTATCTTCCGAATATTTCAGGAAACCTTGACAAACGTTGCAAGACACTCTGGCGCTACCAAAGTAGATGTGA
>JBATTD010000501.1:0-1503 GCA_049670345.1 Ignavibacteriaceae bacterium | reverse complement strand
GATGCAATTTCCCAGCCCTGATCAATTCGTTCACGATTGTTTTTCTTCAATCCAGTATTAACAAGATAGATTCCACCATCCAGTCCATTGAGAAGTCCTTTTATTCCGTGGGAGATTGTTCCAATTAGCAAGCCAACAGATGTTAGTTTATCCTGTAACTGCCTGATCTCAGTTATATCCGCACTCATCTCAATCACATAATCAATATTCCCATCAATATTCCGGATTGGTGCAGTAAACACCATAACATTCATCCGTTTATTATCCTGAGAAGTTAGAACTTCTTCGTGGTTGCGTATCTCCCCATCTTCAAAGGTCTGCTCGATAATACACGGTTCACATTTAGACTTGCGATGTTTGTAAACTTCGTAACACATGCTACCGTAAGATGTACCGAAGGCTTCCCTGTGCATCCGGTTTGCCTCGATTATTCTCAGGTCCCTATCCTGGATTGAGATGAAGCAGGGGACTTCCTCAAAAAGTAAATGATATTTATGCTGGCTTTCTTTTAGTCGGTTTTGTAATGCTTTTACTTCAGTTATGTCTGTCGACATCTCCATAACAGAAATAATATTTCCCTCATCGTCATGTATTGGTGATGTATAGACGATTACTGAAACGTCTTGTCCCACAATATTTTTTACCTGTTCCTCGCTATGATGAGGGAGTCCGTCGTGGAATGTTCGTTCAACGGGACAGACTTCACATTTTTCAGAACGATTTTTATAAACCTGGTAACAGTAGCGGCCCTCTATATCGCCAAATTCATCCCTGAATTTTTTATTGGCGTCTAAGAGTCGTAATTCTTTATCCTGAATTGTAAGATAACTCGGTATAGAATCGAAATATTTTTTGTATATATCATCCATACCGGGCATCTCTTATAATCGTTTCTCTGAGGTTTCTTTTTCACGATGACCGACTTCGAAGATCTTTCTAATATTTAGAATCAAATCTTCTTCAGTAATTGGTTTGTCTACGTATCCCTCAGGTGGATTTTCCGGACGTTCATAAATAAGTTTTCGTAGTTCGGGTTTGCCGGTAATTATGCAAATGGGAATTGATTTTAAATCGCTGTCAGTTCTAAAATAATCAAAAACTTCAACACCAGACTTGCCCGGCATTGAAATATCCAGAGTCATCAGGTCTGGTTTTTCTTTTCTGGCAAGTTCAATTGCCTCCTCACCGTCGTAAGCTTTGATAACTTTTGCGCCATTATCCTCAAGTAGGGTAGAGATGTAGGTGATGAAGTCGGGTTCATCATCAGTAACAAGAATCTTGCGTCCTGTAAATTCTCCCTCTTCAACAGCAACAGGTATTTCAACTTCCGGTACTTTTACCTTCTCTTCAACAACAAGCGCATTAGAAACAAGGTTTACAAGTTGTGTTACCTGCATATCTAGTTTGTAGTGCCTTATTAAATCAGTAAGACCATCAACACAGTTATGGCAGGAGGTTATTACTATGGATGCACCGGTTGCTTTAAGCTGCTCGGCTTTTACC
>JBATTD010000500.1:0-1862 GCA_049670345.1 Ignavibacteriaceae bacterium | reverse complement strand
CTTCGTTCCGGCGGGCAAGCCTGCCAGATGCCTGCCTGCCGGTAGGCAGGGCAGATAGGTTAACAATTGGCAAGAATTATGGCAGTAAGTAATGTGCGGGAATTAGAAGCAGAAAAGAAGGTGAAGAATAAAAGATTGAATATGGTCGTGAATATAAAAACACGGCAACCTGCAGCTAAGCATAATTGCCGTGTTAAGTGATTTGTTACTCCAGCGGGAGCTTGTCTTTATTTTGCTCAAGCCAGCTATTAAAATTTTGAAGAGATGGATTGAGGGATTTTGAAAAATCGATGCTTCTCGCACCACAATAGTAATCTTCAAAATCGTGCTTGAACTGGAACATGTTCCCAACATCTTCTGCACCAGGAAAATCAAAACCGCGGTAAACATCAAAAGGAACTGCGTTATAAGTAACCCCCTCACCAAGGGCATTGGTAAGTGAGTCTGCCATCATTTTACCTGTAAGATGTCCGCCCGCTATTCCAACAGTCTTGCCTATAAATTCATTTCCTCTTTTGAAAATTGCATAAGCTGATTTCCCGATATCCTCAGTAGCAATGCCGGGAAGTTTTCTGTCTCCCAGAGGAAGATTAAGCGACAATTTTCCATCTTCTCCTCTTGTTGGTCCCCATCCGAAATAAATAAGATTTTCCCAGTAACCACAGGTTAGCAGGAAAGTTACCGGCAACTTCTGTTCTGTAAAATATTTATCTGCCTCCCCTTTGGAATCAAAGTGAGGGACCTTGTATTTTCCCATAAGTGTAGGCATCCTGTCATCTTCTACCGGTATCCAATTGCGTGTATCTTCCAGAGTGGACCAGATAATGTGCTGAACGTTTGCTTCCTTAGCAGCTTTAGCAATTGATCCTGCCTGGGCAGTTTCCTTTTCGGCTGAAAAATGTTCCCAGAAATTAGTTACTGCAAAAACACCATACGCTCCTGTAAATGCGTTCTTCAGACTTTTGTAATCGTCAATATCAGCAGCAACTACTTCCGCACCCATATCAGACAGTGCTTTAGCTTTATCTGAATCTACATTTCTTGTTAATGCACGGACTGTGAATTCTCCGGAATTATCCGCTAAAATAGCACGAACCAACCCGCCGCCCTGGGCACCTGTTGCACCGAGAACAGCAATCACTTTTTTATCTGGCATAATAAACCTCCTATAAATAATAAGTTGTGTTTTGAATAAAATAATATAGGACTATTTGTGTGTTATAACAAATATCGCCAGGTGACTTTGGTCACAAAAATCACCTGAAGAATATTAATATTCTTTTTTAATTCAACATAAATAATAAAAATTGAAAGGTAATGTGATGTGAATTTGTTTTATCTATCTTATCATATCATCAACCGCAGGTGGCTTCTTTTTTACCGGTGAGTGCTGCATAAATCATGGCAGAAGCACATCCAACTCCACTATCTACTTTTATTGCTCCTGTAGGACAGTTAAGCTGGCAGGCGCCGCATTCCATACAGCTGCCCGGGCGGACAAGATTTACAACTCCATTTGTCCGTTCAAAAACTGCGTGAGGGCAAACAGCAGTGCAAAATTTACAATTAATGCACAACTCGCGGTTAAACTGCAGCGTGTTTGTTTTGTAAAAATCAATCATCTTCAAGCCCTCAGCAGATTTATTAAAACAAAAGTAACAGAGAGAACAATTCCTCCTCCGAGCATCCACGCCATTTTAGGAATGTATGCAAATATCTCCCGCTTCACCCCGCTTTTGGATGTGAATGTAGTCGCCCCTGTAAAACTCAATGCAAGGTATGCTGTAACCGGCGTAAGAATTAAAATGTAAGTTAAAGCCCAGCCCGCTCTCTGCCACATAACCATACCGGGATTACCAAAA
>JBATTD010000499.1:0-2282 GCA_049670345.1 Ignavibacteriaceae bacterium | reverse complement strand
ATCACTACCAATTCCTACTCTTAGTCTTGGGAACTGATTTGAATTTAAATGATAAATGAGTGATGCTAAGCCATTATGACCGCCATCTCCGCCGCTTTTTCTTACTCGCAGCGTACCCATTTTCATGTTTACATCATCACAAACAACTAGTAAATCTGATATATCTATCTTATGTTTATCTAAGAATTGTAACGCAGCAATTCCTGAATTATTAACATAATTGCCAGGTTTAATAAGAAAATAATGAACTTGATTCAGATCCCCTTCGCAGAAATAATAATCACCTTTGGCTGCTCTGAATTTAATTGACCGGTTTTGAGCAAAAAAATCTAATACTAAAAAACCAGCATTGTGTCTGTTACTCTGGTAACGCAAACCGATATTCCCTATACCTAATATTACCCGCACTTAAGTTGAATATTATTCTTTGTTTTTTTCTTCAGATTCTTTACCCTTGCCAATAACTTCGGGTTCGGCTGCTCCTTCTGCCTCAGCTAATTCTACTTCTTCTTCAGCAGGTTCAACTTCCTTTTCAACCTTCGGAAGAACAACTGAGACAATTATTGTACCTTCAGGATTAAGGATAGTTATGTTCTCAAAATTTAAATCAGCAACGTGAATAGAATCACCCACGCTCAGATCTGTCACATCAATCTCTAATGATTGTGGTATATTTATTGGGAGGCATTCAATATTTAACTTATGCAAACTTTCCTGCAGCAGCCCACCCTCTTTAACACCAACAGCACTACCCAATAATTGTACTGGCACTTCGAGCTGAATTTTTTCACCGCGTGTTAATCCTATTAAATCAAAATGTACAACCTTATCACTAACCGGATCAAACTGTACGTCTTTAACTACACACTCATACTCCTCGTGTCCATCAAGTTTTAGTGAGAGCAGATGAGTCTTGGATGTAAAAACCACAGGATTTATTGCCGCACGAGTAACATCTATCGGAATCGGTTCCATTCTGCTTCCGTACAAAACCCCGGGTACTCTTCCTTCATTTCTCAGACTATTTCTACTTCTCTTACTAATTGTTTTTCTTTCGTTTGCTTCTATTATTACTTTTTCCATTTCTTCTCCAGATATATATTATCCTTTATCTATGTTAAATAGTGAACTTATTGATTCGTTATTAAATGTTCTTCGTATTGCCTCGGCAAAAAGATCAGCTGCCGACAATATTTTTATTTTTTCAGATTTTGGTTTATCACTAAAATCTATTGTATCGGTGACAAACAATTTACTAAGGTCTGATTTTTCAATTCTTTCAATTGCTTCGCCCGATAATAACGGATGCGTTATTGCGGCAAATATATTATTTGCACCTTTAGCCTTTAATGCACTTATCCCACCCACCAAAGTTCCAGCCGTATCGATTAGATCATCGACTAATAAAACATCTTTATCTGCCACATTCCCAATAATATTAACAATTTCCACCATATTCTGTTTTGGTCTTCTTTTATCAATTACAACCAAACCGCAGTGAAGTAACTTTGCATACGCTCTCGCTAGTTTAATTCCTCCAACATCGGGAGATACTATTACAAGATCATTTTCAAAATGATCGAATTGGCCGCGAAAAACAGAAGAGCCATATAAGTGATCAAAAGGAATATCAAAGAATCCTTGAATTTGCGCCGCGTGCAAATCCATTGTTACCACCCTATCTGCTCCGGCTATTGTAATTAAGTTAGCAACTAACCTTGCCGATATCGAAACTCTGGGTTGATCTTTCCTATCCTGCCTTGCATATCCGAAATAAGGAATTACTGCATTTATAGTTCTTGCAGATGCTCGTTTGGCCGCATCAATCATTATCAGCAATTCCATAATATTTTCCGCAGGAGGGTTAGTGGACTGGATTATAAAAACATCCTGCCCTCGAATATTTTCTCTGTACTTAACCCAAATTTCGCCGTCGCTGAATCTTTTTAATTCAATTGAACCTAAATCTTTTCCTAATCTAGTTGCAATCTTTTTTGCCAGAGGCAAATTTGCACTTCCAGAAAAGACCATATAATCGTTGGCAACCATAATGCTTAATAATCATTTCAAATGAATTAAAATGTAGAAATAAAAGATAGTGAAAAGATTGAGTTTAGTCAATAATTTGCTGAACTGGTCAACTTCGTATTACAATGTCGATGCTTTAAAAATTAAATCTTTTGCTTTCTTAAGAGAAAAAATATTACTAAAGCCAAAACCGTACCTGTAAGCATATATATCCAATTGGGGGTTTCTTTAAGTTTATAAGGTCTGAATGTTAC
>JBATTD010000498.1:0-1777 GCA_049670345.1 Ignavibacteriaceae bacterium | reverse complement strand
TTATCTGAAGAAAGCTAATTCGGTAAAAGAGCTTTTTTATTTTTAAATAATTTTAATCTAATGCTGGAATTTTTATATTTAGAAAAATCTTTAACAGTTATTGAGAAAAATGCAAAAAGTTATATACCCCGGTACATTCGATCCCGTAACAAACGGACATATCGATGTAATTAAAAGAGCGGTGGAATTGTTCTCATCAGTTGTTGTTACGGTTGCAATTAACCCGGGTAAGGAACCTCTGTTTTCTACCGATGAACGGATTGACATGTTAAAAGAAAGTTTAAAAGATTTCAAAAATGTTTCTGTTGATTCCTTTAACGGCTTAGTTGTAGATCATGCAAAACAAGTGGGAGCAACAGGCATCATCAGGGGATTGAGAGCTGTGAGTGATTTTGAATATGAGTTTCAGATGGCACTGATGAACAGAAAACTTTCGGGAGATATTTCCACAATTTTTTTAATGCCTCACGAAAAGTACACTTATTTGAATTCTACAATAATAAGAAACCTTGCGAGTCTTCACAGCGATGTAAGCGAATTTGTTCCACCCATCGTACAGGAAGCATTAAAGAAAAAATTTAAGTGAATACTCATCTATTCTACAACATTTCAGGATTCAGTATGAAATTATTGTATCTTATCGTCTTAACCCTAATTGTATTTATATCAGCTTGTGAAAATAAAACACCTTCATATAAAAAAATGACAGATGAACAATTAAAAATCAAAGCTAACGAACTTGCTCATGAGTTTTTGATTATTGATACACACGTTGATGTTCCATACCGCCTTGAAAGTAAATGGGAAGATATATCTCAATCAACCGAGAAAGGACACTTCGATTATCCAAGAGCGAAGGATGGTGGACTTGACGCACCATTTATGTCAATCTACATTCCCGCTGAACTTGAAAAAACCGGCGGAGGAAAGGAATTAGTTGACAGGTTGATTGATATGGTTGAGAAAATCGCAAATGAAAATCCGGATAAGTTTGCTGTTGCAATATCATCGGATGCAGTTATTGAAAATTTTAATAATGAAATTATTTCCTTTCCGATGGGAATGGAAAACGGAACAGCGATTGAAGGAGATCTTAAAAATTTAAAATACTTTTACGATAGAGGAATCAGATACATAACATTGGCTCATTCAGAAAGTAATCATATCAGCGATTCATCTTACGATGAAGAAATACAGTGGAACGGGTTAAGCCCTTTTGGCGAGAAAGTAGTTACAGAAATGAACAGGCTAGGTATGATGGTGGATGTTTCTCATCTTACAGATAGTTCCTTTTATGATGTGATTCAAATTTCCAATGCACCGGTATTTGCTTCTCATTCTTCCTGCAGGTACTTCACTCCGGGATGGGAAAGAAATATGAATGACGAAATGATAAAAACCCTTGCGGAACATAAGGGTGTTATCATGATTAATTTCGGTTCTTCTTTTATTAACGGAAAAGTTAGAGTGGAAAACAGTAAACACTGGAATTATATTAGCGATTGGCTGGAGGAAAATAATCTATCATACGGGGAACCGGAAGCTGAAAAATTTATGGATGATTATTTTGCCAAAGTTGAATTAGACGAGGTAACTGTTTCACAGGTTGCAGATCACATTGACAGGGTTGTTGAGTTAGCCGGAATAGATTACGTTGGATTAGGTTCAGATTTTGACGGAGTTCGTGCTCTTCCTGTTGGTTTAAGTGATGTTTCAATGTATCCAAACCTGATAGCAGAATTATTAAAGAGGGATTATTCGGAAGAAGATATTGAGA
>JBATTD010000497.1:0-3357 GCA_049670345.1 Ignavibacteriaceae bacterium | reverse complement strand
GAATAAGAGTTTAAAAAATACACGGAATATTGCTGAAACATCTTTTGAATTGGGGTTGCTTAACGCTGATATGGGTAATGAAAGTGGGAAAATCGATTGGCTGCAAAAATCTTTAGGTTATTACTCGGAAATTGATGCAACTGAGAAAGTTACATTGATTAAGAAATTACTAAGCACGAATTTGAACTGATAATACCTATCATTGAAACTGCCCATTAAATCTATTTCTACATAGTGCTTCTTACTCTTCTAAGATTCAATTCCCTTTCGAGACGTAACTCCCTCTTGATAATAATGTTTTATTTCTTTCATCTCTGTTACCAGATCAGCTTTATCCTGGAGTTTATCAGGGCAATAACGACCCGTTAAAATCAATTCAACATTTTCAGGTTTCTGTTTAATAAAAGTTAATATTTCTTCATCAGAGAAAAGACCAAAATAGATTGAGACACACACTTCATCCAATATAATTATATCGTGTTTACCGCTTAGCATTTTTGCTTTGGCAGCCGCTAAACCGCGCTGTGCTTTATCCATTTCATTTTTGTCCGGTGGTTCTTTTTTATAAACGAAATCATCTCCGCCAAACTGTTCTATTGTTATCCATTCTTTTAGATGTTTTAAACTGTTTATTTCGCTGTACGGAAACTCCTTCATAAACTGTACAATATAGGTCTTCAGCCCTGAACCTGCTGCGCGCACCGCCTGCCCTAATGCTGCGGTTGTTTTGCCTTTACCCTTACCGGTGTATATTTGAATGTAACCTTCTGCAAGTTTATTCTTTTCCACTTAGTCTTCCCATAAATTAAATTGATAAAGTATCAACTGCTCAAAGTAAAAGTCTGGCCTATATCATCCAACCCTAATTTAATGTTATAATTTTTTACGGAACCCAGAAGCCAGTTCAGCGGTTCTTCAATTGGTTCTGTGCCCTGCTTAAAAGTTTTGGTATGGATAGGTATAAAATATTTGGCGTTAAGATGATTGGATGCCATAATCAATGCCTCTTCAGGATTAGCGTGATTATTTCTCCAGGGCACATACGCCCCTATAGGCATAATTGCCACATCAATATTTTCATTCTTTAATGATTTGAAAAACTCCTGGTAAGCGGTATCACCCCCAAATAGTACTTTCTTTCCATTCTTCTTTAGTAAAACAGCATTGTAACTTCTCCCCTTAATCATATATCCTTTTGAACGGTCCCATTCCCATGGAAATCTCCAGCCAAAGTGCTTTACTTTCAATCCTTCAAAACTCACACCTGAAATTTCAGTTTCTTCCCCCCAATCAATTTCCTGCAGCGTTTTCCATCGAAGATCCTCAATAACATCTTTTGTGTTATAAGCGGTCAAACAATCAATCTGGTCCGGAAATCGTTTTATGATTTCGGAAAGAGTAACATAATCTATATGGTCTAAGTGTGCATGGGAAAGAAGGATTATATCCGGCTTCGGGATCTCATCAATTGTTAACGCAGGATGAGTCAGACGGCTAGGGCCCCAGTTCGTTCCTAATACATACAATCCTATCCTTTCAAACAAAACGGGATCTGTTAAAATCCATGTACCGAAAAAATTTATCAATACTGTGGCGTGCCCAATCCATGCTATATTTATCTCATCATCCTTCCACTTTGCTGGCTCAGGTTTGAAGGATGCTGTTAACGGAGTGCCTTTCGCCATGGAATCATTTACATTCATGAAAGACGGAAAAAGTAAGGATGCACCAATAGCTTTCAGACTATTTCTTATGAATTGGATTCTTTTCAATATTTGTAACCTTTTACTTCTTCTTCTGAAAAATCAACACCGAGGCCGTTAGCAACCCTGTTTACAAAGTTAAAGTAGTTTGTTATTAATGTAATGCTTAAAATTTCTTCATCACTAAAACCATTTTCTCTTAATCCATTAACATCATTCTCTTTCATATCGCCGGGATATAATGTTAGCTTTTCTGCGAACTCCAGCATA
Organism: Ignavibacteriaceae bacterium; assembly: GCA_049670345.1. Classification (GTDB taxonomy): domain Bacteria; phylum Bacteroidota; class Ignavibacteria; order Ignavibacteriales; family Ignavibacteriaceae; genus BMS3ABIN03. The sequence continues at coordinate 1,384 of JBATTD010000497.1, read as the reverse complement.
GCATTTTGTTTTCCGGTTAAATCTAATTTTCTAAAATCTTCCGCTGCCTGTTTAACTTTCTCTTCGTCTTTCCAATAAAATTTTAGTGCTTCGGCATGATGGTTTACACAGTAATCACATTTGTTTGCTGCTGAAACTACTATGGCAATTAGTTCTGCATCTGCTCTACTTATTCCTTCTTTATCGAACATAACAGACATATAAAAATCGAGATGAGTTATCATCGTTTTGGGCAGTAAGCTGTGTATCTTAAGAATGTTTGAAAGTTTACCTCTTTCACCAACCACTTTTGAGTAAATATCTTTTAACTCTCCCGATGCTTCATTTAGTTCAACTGTTTTTATGTGCGGCATCTTATCCTTTCATAATTTCTCTATTTAGGAAAATTAGTTTCACTTAAAATCTTTTCTGCCTGATTTAAATGGCGTTTATCATGATAAAGATTAATTAACAATGCATCACCAACATTCATTCTGAGCAGCTTAGATACCGGCGAACTGATTTTTATTTTTCCAAGATCTGCACCTTGTAGTTGTTCAGCAAATGAAATCATTGATCCAACTTCTTCACAAAAAGACCCGATGATGTTTGTATTTATTTGTTTCGTCGAAGGTTTGAATACTTTAAATGTCTTTGTCCTGGTTGTTGAGTTCGGATCAACATATTTCAAAATCATCCTGCCGCTAAAAGTATGTTTAAACTTAAACGAATCCTCCCCAGAGTGTTCAACAAATGGTTGAAGCTCTTTGATTTTTAAGTTGTATGACTTATGAGTAACAACAAGATGCTCCAAGCATTCACCGATACTCCATTTTTCTTCTGAGGGTTTCCAGTTAATTTGTGCTTCAGAAAGACCGCTAAATTGCTCATTTGCAGTGTCAACCAACAATGGTGCTTTCCCCAGGAATTTTTCTAATAATTTAGTTGGACTTTTCATCTTGACCTTAAAACGATAATTACTTAAATATTAATATGGTTTTGTAACTTATGCTGTAATCAAACTTTTAGTAAAATAATAAAGATTTAGCGAGTGATAATATGGAATTTTTTGATTCAATAACAGTTGCGGTTTTAATAACCCTAATTTTAATTTTTGCAGTGGGATTTTATTTTTACCTTTATCTGGATTGATTCCTTAGCTCCCGTTTATGAAGTATGACTATGAGAAGGTGGGATGGGAAGACGATGTGATTTTGAGATGTTGAGAAGTTGGATTTGGGGGATTATTAAATTCACTTGGTAGAGAATTCCAGAGTCTCAGATTCTCATAGTCTCAAGGTCACTTTTACTTCTCAAGCATAAAGCGTAAGTGTCTGCCCGATTTCGCTTATACCAATTTTTATATCATACTTCTCCACAGATTTATTCATCCATTCTATTGGTA
>JBATTD010000496.1:0-3691 GCA_049670345.1 Ignavibacteriaceae bacterium | reverse complement strand
CTTGTCTTTTCATCAGTTTTTAATTTATCACAAAGTTCAAATCCATCCATCTTCGGCATCATTACATCGCTGATAATGAGATCCGGTATATGGTTCAGTGCTTGTGTTAATCCATCTTCTCCATCTATTGCCTCCTGTATTCTATAGTCACTTTCCAGATGGCTGATGATATATTTTCTTACATCCGAGTTGTCCTCCACTATAAGCAGCAGCGGTTTATCAGTATCTATTAATAGATCAATATCAGTTTTTTCTTTTCTGCTTTCTGGTTCAGGAATTATGTCTTCTGTAAGAGTTAATTCTTTTTGTTTTCCTTCTTCATGCTCTTTCTCTGCTTCACAAATTTCTTCTGGTTTAAGGTGTTCTTTACCAAGCGGCAACAAAACTATTAATGTTGTGCCTTCTCCTTCTTTACTTTCTACCTTTATCTTTCCTTTATGTAGCTCGACAAGTTCTTTGGTTAATGCCAGTCCTATTCCTGTTCCTTCACCCTCTCTAGTATGGCTGCCGTCTACCTGGTAGAAACGATCGAAGATTTTATCTATTCTCTCTCTTGGAATACCTATACCATTGTCCGAAATTCTTATCTCTGCTTCCTTTATCAGTTTCTCAACCGTAAAATCGATATTACCACCTTCAGGTGTGAATTTAAATGCATTGGATAGAAGGTTTGTTATTATCTTCTCCACCTTATCTTTATCTATATAAACATTAAGATTTTCTTCAATAGTATTAAACTTTAGTGTGATCTTCTTTCTTTCTGCCAGTGAAGTGAACGATAAGACCAATCCTTTCAGCAGTGGAATAATATTCTGTTCTCTTGTCTCAAGAGTCATTTTACCAGCTTCAAGCTTTGATAAATCTAAAAGTTGATTTACCAATCCATATAATCGTGTTGCGTTTCTTTTTATTATCCCAACACTTTTCTTTATCGCAGGATCTTCGGTTTTTTCAAGAACATCTTGTGCGGGTCCAAATATTAAAGTAAGCGGAGTCCTGAATTCGTGAGATATATTTGCAAAAAATCTGGATTTCATTCCATCGACTTCGTGGAGTTTTTCCGCTTCTAATTTGCTCATCTCATAATCATGTTTTATGCTAATTCTCTTTAGCTGCATCTTCCAGCTATAGTAGATAATACTTAGTAAAATAATTGCATAAATAAGATAAGCCCACCACCTTGCCCAGAATGGCGGCGGGATAATTATCCTTAATGATGCACCTTCTTCATTCCAGACTCCATCCCGGTTACAAGCTGTAACTCTGAAGACATAATCACCTGCATCTAAATTCGTGTATGTTGCATTTCTTTGCGTTCCGGCATCTACCCAATCGTTATCAAAATTTTCCAGCATATATTTGTATTGGTTTTTCTCCGGCTCTCCAAAGTGCAAACCCACGTAATCAAAACGGAGATCATTTTCATCGTATAAAAGCTCTACCTCATCCATCTCAGATATAAATCCATCGAAGGTTAATATCTCTCCCGGTCTGTTGAATAGAGAAACATTGCTTATAACGACCTTGGGCGGTGTGGGGTCATCTTTAATACTATCAGGATGGAAAATCATAAATCCCTCGCTAGTACCAAAAACCATCTCGCCGGTTGAAGTTTTAATGGCACTAATTAGCCCAAAATCGGTTGCTATAAAACCATCAATAAAATAGTTTTTAATGCTGCGCGTTTGTGGATCAAACCGAGACAATCCATTGTTAGTCCCAATCCATAAATTGCCCGAATCATCTTCTATTATTGAAAACGGTTGGTTATTTGCCAAACCATCCTTTTCAGTAATGTTATAGATAGAAATCCCTTTGTCCCTGTCAAAGAGATGAATCCCGCCTTGGTAAGTACCTATCCAAAAATTTCCTTTGCGGTCTTCATAGATGAACATAACTGAAGACCCTCCTTCTAAATCAAATGATTGAAAAGATTCATTGGTTCGATCAAAACTGTTAAGTCCTCCGGTATTAGTACCGATCCATAATTTTCCTCTTCGATCCTTATAAATAATAGCGACCAGGTTCTGACTCAAACTTTGGGAATTATTTGGATCGTGCGTATAACGGGTGAATCTCCCTGTTTTCTTATCAAACCTGTTTAAGCCGCCCCAGGTTCCTATCCAAAGAACATCATTTTCGTCCGGGAGAATAAAACTCACCTCATTATGGCTGATAGACTCAGAATTATTTGGATCATTTGAGTAGAAATGAAATGAACCATTCACAAGATTAAACTTTCCTAATCCTCTTGTTGGAGTGCCAAACCATATAATGCCTGAATCATCCTTATAAATAGTATAGACTCTATTGTTTTTATCCTTTGTATCGTACATGTAATTCTGGAATTCGTTTGAGATACGATTATAACTATTTAGTCCATTGTCACTTCCGAACCAAATGATTCCTTCCGAGTCTTCAACTATATAAGAATGCAAGTTAAAGTGTTTGCTATCGGGATTATCAGGATTGTGACTAAAACGTTTAAATTTGTACTTGTTCCTATCCCACTTATTCAATCCTGCCCAGCCTGTGCCAACCCAAATAATTCCGGATCGATCCTTATAAATCGTCCATAATGTGTTGCTGCTTATACTGTTGGAATTATTTGGGTCGTGTTTATAATTCTGAAATAGATCATTCTGCGGATCGAAGCATATCAATCCATTTATGTCATAAACATAATTGTTAGTGATAATAGTATTACCCCAGATTAAACCGTTTGAATCTTCTATTAAGTTGGTAAAATTATTTTCAGGATTATAAGTATCAGAAGAAACCGTTTGGTACAGTTTAATCCTATTCTGCTGGGGGTTAAACTTTGACATCCCCATTGAATGTCCAATCCAGATATTTCTATCACGGGCTTGATGAAATGATCTTATTTCACCCAATTCATATTTTAAACCCGCAATATTATATTTCTCCCTGAGCAATCTCTTTTCTTTATCTAAAATCGAAATTTTATTTGAAATTCCTGCATAAAGATTTCCTGTCAACTGGTCTTCAATGATAGCTCCTACATAATAATTCAGAAGTGTTGATTTTTTGTCATCCAGTATTTCTCCAATGCTTCTTTGCTCTTCCCCCAGTTCAATCACCTGTATACCCCAAAATTCCGGATGATCAGGGGGTGTCTCTCGCCAGGAATTGTATGACCAGCCACCATCGGACACATAACGGAGCCTGTATTCTCCAATGTTCAGCGTATCAGCTAATATCTGAATTCGGTTATTTCTATGTCCTCCGGCACTTACTATATTATTATTTTCTTGCCCGGCGATTACATCTCCGTTCGCACTCTCCAGCCAACCATCATCGTACCCTGCCTCATACATAATAATGGTAAGGACGATAGTTTTTCTTTTAATTGTAAATATCTTTGTTAAATCTACATTATTACCAACCTGCAGAATTGAACTGATTGTTTTTCCCTTAGCTTTCAGCGATAATATATATTCATATACGGGTTGCGAGTAAGTTGAGTCCTGATAGTATATTTGTTCAAAACTTTCATTTTGCCTGTCAAATAAGTTTAACCCATTATCAGTACCAACCCAAAAGTTTCCGGTTCTATCTTCACAGATACTCCAAACAATATTTGAATTTATGCTTGTGGAATCATCAGGGTTATGCAAATATTTGATGAATGTTTCTGTCGTTCGGTCAAATTTATTTAACCCGCCTGATC
>JBATTD010000495.1:0-2016 GCA_049670345.1 Ignavibacteriaceae bacterium | reverse complement strand
GAAAAGGTTCAGCGTAACTTCCCAGTTTTTTAATCCGGGAATATTAAGCATTCTGAAAAGTTCGTCCCTGAATTGATGCTCAAGATTTAACGTTACAACATTTTCACCTAAAATTTCATTAACCTTTAAAGTTCTGAAAGTAAACCGCTTGGATATATAATCAATATTACCCGGCAAGGAATAAAGATCCTGGTAAGGCACAGTCCCCTCATTATACATGGCATAAAGCCTGAAGTTTAAAGATGCTGATCTGAAAGTGTTTATATTTCCTCTGCTTCTAAATTCATATGTTGTGTAATCCAAACTGCTGCTGATAAAATCACCATTTGAATAAGTTACATCACCGGAGAACAAAACATACGATCTGCCCTGTGATGTTCGTCTTCTAAAATATCCGTTCTCAATGTAATCTCTAAAATCAAGCCTGAATCCTGCCGTAAGTGCGTTAATCCTTCCTTCAAACACCGGAGGATTTGCTCTGTACGTTTTGTTCTTACTAAAAATTGAGAAGTCGGTGTTGGTTATAGCACTACGATCGGTATGATTAGAATAACCGAGACTCAATCCAAGTACCGGTGCTACCTCGCCTTTAATCGTTATATCAAATCCATTTGAATAATAATAATCTCTAAAATCTTCTTTGAATAGAAGTGCTATTAATGTTGCGGTAAGATCGCTGTACTTATCGGAATCGCCAAAAAGAATGCTGAGTTTATCGTACGCTTTTAGTGTAATGCCGTAGGTTCTGTAATCTCCAAAGAGGTATTCACCATAAAAATCGGTTTTAAACTTTTCATCTGAAAAACCATAAGATAGATCAAGATACGAATTTAATCTCTGGTCAAGAGCATCATCCAGATAAAAGGTAAAATCAGGCGCACTGCCTTCCACCCTGTTAAAACGATACCAGACAAGCGGACCGCTTACAGCAAAGTTATCCGTAAAATAAACCTGTGAGCTGAGAATGGAAAAATCATCCCAAAATGTTCGCGGCACATTACCCACGCTGTCAATCCTTTTGTAAGCCAAATCTTCTTCATCAGTGTTTGGAATTGTTAATGTGTTTACCCAATAAAGTGAATCCTTTTTATCAGCTTCGGGTAGAACAGTAACAATTGCTTTGCTGAATATATCATCATCCATCGGCTGGTTAATTTTATAATTATAGAGTACGGAGTTGAGTTCAAACTCAAATTTTACTATTCCAATAAAATTAACTTTAACTAACAAGTGATAATCAACAGGCATGTAAATTTCATTATAATCCGCATATTGCTGCACAACGTTTATCGTATCAAAAATACCGCCCGGGTTTGCAGCATCATTAATTCGCAGATCAACTTTTAAAAGGTTATACGTGCTGTCCGTTATATAAATAGTGCCAATAAAAGCGGGATCCTGCGGATCTTGTGGATAAATATTAATTTTATATATTTTTTGATCATTTATTGCTGACATTCCCTCGAGGTAATAATCGTAGTAATCCAGTGCATTATTTGCTAATGGTCCAGGCATATCTCCTATGAAGAAGCTGACATCATCTTCGTAAAAATTTTGAATCATTCTTCCGCTAGTTAACATGTTTATTGTCGGGGGAAAATTTGCACTTTGCTTTCGTGCAATTATAATTTCTTTATAGTTATCCGTTTTTTTGAAGAAACCCTTACTTTGGTTTTCAAGTATTCCTGTAATTTTCAATCCGGCAGAATCACTTCCCCCGGAGCCCATAGTAACACGGTTCCCTCTTGCATAAATTTCATCTTCTGTTTTTACTGTTCCTTTTGTATATGCATCAAATTCATAGCTTAAGAGTTTTAAGATCATTTCATTTTTTCGTGCGATCGCTTTTCTAATAATTTCCAGGGCTGGATTTTCTCCCGGAAGGATTACAATTTCGGGCAAACGTACTTCTGTTTTTTTTAACCCGAAGTTCAAATCTGAAATATCTTCGCTCACATTAACAACTACTGTGTCTGTATAGTAACCTATATAAGACGCTACTAAAATGTAATTGCC
>JBATTD010000494.1:0-2294 GCA_049670345.1 Ignavibacteriaceae bacterium | reverse complement strand
TTATTTATGTCTCATTCTCAGCTCATCCTTGTTAACTTCTCTATCCTTGGCACAAACTCAGAATATAGATAGTGTAGAAAAATTATCCCAAAGGAACAGCAATCAAATCTATCTCACCTTATCAAGTACAATAAAATATTCACAACTAAAAAATAATGACGGAATTAGCTTAGCCATAAATCCAAACAAAATTAGCCTTAACGAAAAGTACTTTACTCTAACCGATTCATTAGATGTTGACTATGAAACGTGGGAATCCAAAAGACAATTTTGGATTGCGGCATCAGAACTTGCAATGGTACAATTTATTCCGTGGGCAATGGCAAAATGGGGCAGGCCCTGGGATAACCCGGAAGATAACTGGGCTAACGTTAATACAGATACGTGGTGGAGAAATATTAGCTATGGTTGGGAATACGATGGTGATGCATTTGAAACAAATTACTTTGCGCATCCTTATCATGGAAATCTTTACTTTAATGTTGGTAGAACAAACGGCTACAACTTTTGGGAATCATCAGCCTGGGCTGCAACGGGAAGTATGTTATGGGAATACTTTGGTGAAACTTTCCGCCCCGCAATTAATGACTGGATTAATACAACACTAAACGGAATTACACTTGGTGAAGTTTTGTACAGATTATCCGCTATGTTAACCGACAACACGGCTACAGGTTCTAACAGAGTTTTGAGAGAGATTGGTGGTGCGCTGCTAAATCCGCTTAGAGGTTTTAACAGGTTAATTAGTGGTGAAACCGGAAGAGTTTTTCCTAATCCTGATGACCGCCAACCGAAAGATTATTTGGTTACTCTTGATGCCGGAATAAGATCCCTCGACAAAGATGGTGAAGGAGATGCATTTGCAAAAGAGCGGATTGAGGAGGGATTATTTGTTTTTGATATGTATTATGGAAATTTACAAAGAGAAAATTTTAAGAAACCATTTTCAACTTTCCAGCTTTCATTAGCCCTATCTTCAGGTGCACCAAGTTTAACACGTCTCCTGGCTCATGGTAACCTGGTTGGGTGGCAATTGGCAAGCAGTAAAAGAACACAGCATTTATTATTAACGACTCTCAATTATGCCTATTTCAATAATCCGGGTTTTGTATACGGTGGGACATCTATCGTGCCGGGTCTAAGATCACGTTTTATCTTAGGTGAGAGTACAAGGATTATTACAAATATCGGTATCGATCTAATTGCAATGGGTGCGACACCGAACGATTACTACACCGATCCCGAAGGTAGGAATTATGATTTTGGACCGGGCATTGGTTTTATTTTGAATGCTTCCATCCAGAACTACATTTGGGATCTGATTAAAATTGAATATACCTCTAAATGGCTTTATACCCAAAGCGAGCCGGCAGAATCAAGACATCATATACATCTGCTAATGATCAGCGGACAATTACCAATAAGAAAATATTTTGCAATTGGAATCGGAGTTGGTTCTTACTGGAGAGAAAGTTATTACGATAATTTTGATGATGTCACACGCGTAAACCCTGTCTTCAGGCTTTTCTTTAAGACTGCATTACATTATTGAGTTTTGAAACGATGCAAAAAATTATTTATAAGTATTAAGCAGAATACTTGAATAATGTGTAAAATATTTATTATTAAATTACTTTTGATTACTTAAGAATTTTTTAATATAACTATATTAATTAATGAAGCAACTTCAGATAGTAATAATTTTTGTGGTATTAGTATTTTCTTTGGAGTGTCGATCCCAAGATAGTCAATATTGGACGCAGTCTTATGGTACGACTTCCACACTTTTAGGGGGTATTGTTATAGGCAGCGTTTCGGATTTGGGTGCAACCTATTATAACCCTGGAAATTTATCTCTAACTGATGAACCGAACTTTTTATTTACCGCAAGAGTATTTGAATTCTCGTCACTTCAAATTAATCCTGAAAATTCGAAAATAAATGATTTCGGTACAACGAGTTTCAAGCCTTCACCATCATTCGTAGTAGGAAATCTTACAGCCGATTGGCTTGGTAGGAATAGAGTTGCATTTTCAATCCTTACACGTCAAACGATGGATCTTAGATTAAAAACCAGGTTTGATGGAACAGATGATAACAAATTTCTATCAAATGAATTTACTGTGGATGAACAACTAAATGATTTTTGGGTTGGAATTACCTGGTCATATCCATTCGAAAAAAAGTTTGGAATCGGAATCACTCAGTATGTTGGTACTCGTTATTACACATCCCGGAATGAAGTAAATTTAAAAACCTCAGATTCTCTGGATCGTGTCTCATCTGTTTCAGGG
>JBATTD010000493.1:0-2028 GCA_049670345.1 Ignavibacteriaceae bacterium | reverse complement strand
TAACTGCTGTAGGTGATTTAAAGGTACTGGTTGTATTTGCAAAATTTAAAGATGATAATAACCCTCATCAATTTTGGCCTGCGGATTCCTATCCAACAGAGATGAATAATTTTATTGATACGGAAATGCAAAATGGATCAGCTCATTTTTTGAATCTTACAAATTATTATAGCCAAATGTCTTTTGGTAATTTCAAACTTACAGGCAAAACTATCGGTGCTGAAACCCTCTATCCGGCAAGTCACTACATTCCGGCAAATGGAACCTATCCCGATAGATCACTTGCAAACAAGGATATTTTGCAGGTTATTGACGATTCAGTTGATTACAGGGATTTTGATAACTGGACATATTTAAGTGATTATTATCATAGTAATGAACCTGATGGAATTGTTGATATGGTAATTATTATCTGGCGTGGGCTTGTCTTAACTGATAACTGGAGTGGAGAAGCGTCTTTAGGTCGTGGTCCAGAATTTTTGGTAGAAAACAATCAAATAACAATTAAAATGCATTTTGGAGGGAATACAGGTAATGGCATTTACGGTTCAGGAGTTACTATTCAATATTGGGGCGAAAAAACTCGAGAAAGAAATTTTAAAAACACCATCCACGAAGTTGCTCATTGGTTAATACATGGTGAGCACCCTTATAGCGAGGTCAATCATACTTTTTGGGGGATGCTTACACCTGGAAATGAAGGTATTTGTGCTAATGCATTTGAAAGAGAAAGGGTTGCCTGGATCAATCCGATATTAATTGAAAGTACAATATTAAGTGCCCCAATGGGTGATTACATTACAACACCATCAGCATATAAATATCATCCCGGTAACGGTAACCAAAACGAAATGTTTTATTTCGAAAATCACCAGCAGCTAAGCATCTACGATAACGGAACATCAAATGTAAATGATAAGGGCATTTTCATTTTGCATTTTCAACATGGCTACTACATGGGTGATTGTGTTCGAATAATATCATCCGATGGATTCTGGAATTGGGAATCACCATATTCAGAAAATTGCTGGGGAAACAATATATCAGCCCTTCAGAAAGAAGGTGTTAACAGAAATGGTTTTGGAAATCGGGATAGAATGACTTCAAATTCATTTTCTGAATTTTTATATTCATATATAAATAACTACAACCAGGTTGAATGTAATGATTGGTTACACGGCTATGGCTTCAATAATGCTTTTAATACAACCTTTAATGATGTGTTTTCTTCATGGAGTAATCCCCCCGCTAAAACATGGAATGGGCAATCAACCGATTTTATTATGGAAGTAATAAATCAAAGTGGGGCAATAGTTACTGCACGCTTTGCGATTCAAAACTCAATTGGTGGAAAACCATCAAAACCTCCCTTAGGTTGGGATCCAGGGATGCCCGATTCTCTTTATCAATCCGGATGGGTTTATTTAGCCTGGGGCTCAGATTTTTGGGATGTAAATCCGATCGAACCAGATGTTAATTGGTCTGAACTGCAAAGAAAAATCGGATCCGGTTCCTGGAATACTATTTATTCCGGACCGAATCGATATTGGTCTGATGGAACAATTAATTATGATCCAACTGGAATTTATCCAATATATTTTAGAGTTAGAGTGCGTGACAGTCAGAACATATGGTCCATTGGGTCAGATCTTTTCGATATTAAAATGATGAATGGAATTTTAACATCCATCGAATCATTATCCGAAGATAATCAAGATACAAACCCATCAGACTTTGATTTGTCTCAGAATTATCCCAACCCATTTAATCCAGCCACGACAATTACTTACCGTGTTCCGGTAGAGGCTAATGTAACGCTTGATGTCTTTAACACTGTCGGAGAGCAAGTCGCAAAATTAGTTAATGAAGGAAAACCAGCAGGAAGTTACGAGGTTCAGTTCGATGGAACAAGTTTATCAAGCGGAGTTTATTTTTATAGATTACAAGCGGGAAATTATATGGAGACTAAAAAAATGATATTTTTAAAATAATTTAAGGGCTAAAGAACCTGCCTGCCCTGCCTACCGG
>JBATTD010000492.1:0-2094 GCA_049670345.1 Ignavibacteriaceae bacterium | reverse complement strand
GTTGTATACAACACATTAGGTGAAATTGTAACACAATTAGTAAACGAAGAAAAAGAAGCTGGAAGATATGAAGTTAAGTTTCCCGCCACGGCATTACCAAGCGGTATTTACTTCTACAGAATACAAGCAGGTTCTTTTGTAGAGACTAAGAAGATGGTGTTGATGAAGTAAATTATAGAAGAATAATTTTATGGGAGACAAATAAGACCAATTACTTATATATAATAATCTGATAGATAGGTTTATGTTATGAGTAAAATAGAAACTGCAGAGAGTCTTGCTAATCTAACTTTCAGCCTGTTAGCAAGGTGCCAGGAAAAAGAAGCCTGGTTAGCAGAAAAGCACAGACTATTGGAAGCAGAATTTAAATGCCTTCGTCTATTTGGAGTTGATGAAAAACTGAGTAACAAGGAAATTGCCAAAAGGATGAATCTGTGTGAGGGCAGATTAACTAGAATAATGGATGGACTTGTGCAAAAGGGATATATGAAGAGGGAGATAGATAAAAGTGATAGACGAAATATGAAATTAAGTTTATTCAGGAGGGGGAAAATGCTTACTAATAAATTAAATAAGGCATTTGTTGAAATACATTCTGAGATTTTACAAGAGATTGACATTTCTCAGCACGAGTCTCTAATTACTGCTATGGGCAATCTTAACTATGCTGTAGAAAAGTGGCTTCAGAGACCGAGATAGATTTTGGCAAATAAGATATACAGTTGACAATATTTTTGGGGCAGTTAACTAATTAAATTACAATCAACACAGGAGGCCGCGATGTTAATAACAAAATTTTCTTTTTTGAGTATCTTCATACTCATCTTACTATCAATTTTCATCTACAGCGGATGCCAGCAACAGTAGGTAAGAACTTACACTGATGCTGAATTGCAAGCAATTTGGGATAATAATAATCAATTATGGGACGGGGGAAATCTGGATTTGGTAGATGCTCTTTATGCTGAAGGGTGTGTAAGACATAATGCAGATATGGGAGACTCAGAAGGTCCTGAAGGTGTTAAGGAGTTTGTAAAATGGGTCTATACTGCCTACCCAGATTTCAAGGTATCGTTCGATAAACGCTTTGAATTAAAAGATAGAATTATAGCTCATTGGTCAGCTACAGGAACAAACGATGGACCGTTAAATGAGAATATGCCACCAACAGGGAAAAAAGTAACATTTACAGGTCTTGCAATGTCTGTCATTGAAAATGGAAAAATTACTGAGGAATGGGTTTATTATAATCAACTACCTCTATATTCTCAGATGGGATATGAATTAGTGTTGAAGCAAGAAGAAGATGAAATAGAATAAAATATCCATTACTTAAACCCCTATCAATGAAAGCCTGCCTGACGGTAGGCAGGTTGGTGGGGGTTTTTTAATCCAATCTCAACAGCATTCCGCAGGTCATCGATTCTGCGGTGTATTCAATTCTTCGTGGAAGACCTAGTTCAATGAAGGTTGGGGGGGGTATTTCCACTCGACCTGGATTTGATGAAGAGAACGTAGTAAATGTAGTTTGATTACTAAGTATATAAATTCATATATTAAACTTGAATAATCAAATAAACTTGTTATGATCGGTAAAACAATATCACATTACAAGATAATTGAGAAACTCGGCGGGGGTGGAATGGGAATAGTCTATAAAGCTCAGGATACTAATCTCGACCGCACAGTTGCTCTAAAGTTTTTACCGCCGCATATGCTTGCTGATAAAGAAGCAGAACAACGATTTATTTCCGAAGCAAAAGCAGCATCATCTTTAGAACATACCAACATTTGCAATATTCACGAGATTGATGAGACTGATGACGGTCAACTATTTATTGCTATGGCATTTTATGAAGGAGAGACATTAAAGAAAAAAATAGAAAAGGGTCCTCTCAAAATTGAAGAGGCTGTTAATATTGCGATCCAGACAGCGGAAGGACTTTGTAAAGCACACGAGAAAGAAATTATTCATCGAGACATAAAACCAGCAAATATTTTTATAACGGATGATGGAGTGGTTAGGATTTTAGACTTTGGATTAGCAAAGGTAGCAGGACAAACACAATTGACACAAATGGGAAGTACTGTAGG
>JBATTD010000491.1:0-1919 GCA_049670345.1 Ignavibacteriaceae bacterium | reverse complement strand
ATTTGGTCAACAACTAACAAGGGTGAAGTTATTCCCTCGGTTACTTCCCTCCCTCTCACGGAAACACCATCATTTAACAATATTTATAACGCATGGAAAAACAAACAAACACGCCTGGTATTTAAGTTAATTGGCGAGCAACGGGTAATCCATACAAAATATGTTTCTAAATTTGGGATCTTCAATGAATATATGCCCGGCACGGTCAACCTTGAACAAATATCAAACGAAGCAGCCATATTCAGCAACTTTTTCTTCAAACAGGGTTTCATTTTTGTTCATACAGTAGAAGAACTAAGTGAAGCTGATTTAAATATCATCCAACGATTTACAAATGTATTTGAGCAAACTTACACTCGTTTCCTCGATCTGCAAAAAGCAGAAGTACAGGCAAGAGAAGCACAGATAGAATTAGCGTTGGAAAGAGTGCGGGCAAGAACCATGGCCATGCAAAAAAGTGATGAACTTCCTGAAGCAGCCAATTTATTATTTCAGCAGGTGCAATCATTAGGCATGCCGGCATGGAGTGCCGGATATTGTATCTGGGATGATGATAAAAAGGCCATCACGCTCTCGATGAGCAGCGAAGGGGTTATTCAGCCTTCTCTGAGGATGCCTTTAACTGAGGATCCCACATTAAAACATTTCCTGGAGGCCCATCAGCAGGGGGAATCGTTTTTTGTAGAAGAAGTTGGTGGTGAAGCCCTGAAAGACCATTATATTTACCTGAGAACCCTGCCTGGGGTAAAAGATTCATTAGACGAAATTGAAAAGGCCGGATATCCTGTGCCTACATTCCAGATAAACCATTGCGCCTATTTTTCTAAAGGCTTCCTTTTGTTTATCACCTATGAGCCGGTACTGGAAGCACATGATATCTTTAAACGTTTTGCCGGTGTTTTTGAACAAACTTATACCCGTTTTCTCGATCTGCAAAATGCTGAAGCACAAGCTAGAGAGGCCCAGATAGAAGCGGCATTGGAAAGAGTGAGAAGCAGAACAATGGGCATGCAAAAAAGCGAAGAGCTCAAAGAGGTAATTCAGGTTGTATATGAACAATTCGTTCACTTAAATATTCATATTGAACATACCGGGTTTATTATGGATTATAAAGCAAGGGATGATATGCATATTTGGCTGGCTGACCGGCACGAGGTTCCCTCCGAGGTAACAATTCCTTATTTTGATTGTGCGCATTGGAACAGTTTTAATGAGGCAAAAGAAAAAGGAATTGATTTCTTTGCTAACCATCTGACTCTTGAAGAAAAAAACAAATTTTATCAAGATCTTTTTAAGTTAATCCCCGGCGTGCCGGAGGAAACATTGGAATATTATTTTAGTTGCCCTGGCCTTGCAATATCGACTGTATTGTTAGAGAATGTTGGCCTGTACATCGAAAATTTTTCAGGTATTCATTATTCAGATGAAGAGAATAACACGCTCATGCGCTTTGGAAAAGTATTCCAACAAACCTACACCCGTTTTCTTGATCTCCTAAAAGCAGAAGCACAAGCAAGAGAAGCGCAAATTGAAATGGCCCTTGAGAGAGTGCGCAGTAGAACGATGGCAATGCAAAAATCTGATGAGCTGGCTGAAACTGCTTACGTGCTTTATGAACAATTTGGTTTTTTAGGTGAAAACCCTGAACAGCTTACTATTGGGATTATAGATGAGACACATAAGATATGGGAATTTTGGTTAACGCTTGGCGGAAATCAAATAAACCACGTGTTCAAGGCTTCCATCGACGAGCCAATAGTATTAAACAAATCATATATTGCATGGAAAGAACGAAAAAAATCAATAGTAATTGATATCTCTGGTGATGAATTAAAAGCCTACTATAATTTTTTCAAAAACCTACCCGGTTATAAAGAATTTAATGATTTTAAGAACAATCAGATACCAGAGCACATGCG
>JBATTD010000490.1:0-9373 GCA_049670345.1 Ignavibacteriaceae bacterium | reverse complement strand
GTGTGATCCACTTTTTCCTTAAATGGAAAGTAGAATTCATCAAGCATAACTTTTTTATCAATTTCTCCGCGTGCTATTTCATCAAGTTCTTCTTCTATGTGTGCTGTGAATTTATAATCCATTATTCGCGGAAAATGCTCAACCAGAAAATCTGTAACCAGCATTGCAATATCATTTGGGAAAAGTTTTCCTTTATCAATTCCAATAATTTCAGTTTTTAATTCTTTGTTTACAATTTTATCCGGGTTGAGAGTTAAAAGTTTGTACTCTCTTTCGGTTCCCGCACTTTCCTCTTTATGAACATAACCACGTTTTTGAATTGTGCTGATCGTTGGTGCATAAGTAGATGGTCTGCCGATTCCAAGTTCTTCAAGCTTTTTTACCAGGCTTGCTTCTGTATAACGTGCAGAAGGGCGTGTGAACCTTTCAGTTGCTGTGATAATATTGTATCGAAGCTTTTTTCCTTCATCTAACGTAGGTAGTAAAGCGCTTTCTCCGTTTTCGATGTTTTCCTCATCCGAAGATTCAAGATATACTTTAAGGAACCCGTCAAATTTTATCACCTCACCTTTTGCAATAAAATTTTCCTTACTGTTTGAAAGACTGATTTTTATGGTTGTTCTTTCAATCTCCGCATCACTCATTTGTGATGCAATTGCTCGTTTCCATATCAGTTGGTATAAAGCTTGTTCTTCTTTTGAACCCGTAGTTGATTCCACATTAAAATCTGTAGGGCGTATTGCCTCGTGTGCTTCCTGTGCTGTTTTAGATTTTGTTTTAAATTGTCTCTGATGTGAATACTCTTTACCATAATCTTTAATTATTTGTTTCTTTGATGCATCAAGGGCTTGTTCGGCAAGGTTAACCGAGTCTGTTCTCATATAAGTGATCTTGCCTGCTTCATAAAGTTTTTGTGCAACCAGCATTGTACGCGCAACTGGATAACTTAGCTTACGGCTTGCTTCCTGTTGTAATGTTGATGTAGTGAATGGTGGGGCAGGAGATTTTTTAACCGGCTTTTTTTCTAAGCTTGAAACTAAAAATTCTGCATCCTTACATTTATTAAGAAACGCTTCTGCTTCTTTTTCAGTATTAAAAAATTTAGATAGCTCCGCTTTGAAACTAACTTTTTTACCGTCACAGTCGTCACAAATAAAAATTGCTACAATTTTAAAACGGGCAGCAGGTGTAAACGCGTCAATTTCTCTTTCACGTTCAACAATCAATCGCACTGCAACGGATTGCACTCTTCCTGCAGATAAGTTTGCCTTTATCTTCCTCCACAAAATCGGCGAAATTTCAAATCCCACCAGCCTGTCAAGTATTCTCCTAGATTGTTGTGCTTCAACAAGATGATAATCTATGTTTCGTGGATTAGCTACAGCTTCAAGTATGGCAGATTTAGTTATCTCGTGGAAAACTATTCTTTTTACTTTTTCATCGGGAAGTTCCAATGCCTCCTTTAAATGCCATGATATTGCTTCACCCTCGCGGTCCTCATCAGTTGCAAGCCAAACGGTATCGGATTTTTTTGTTAGTTTTTTTAGTTCTCTTACTACAGCTTTTTTATCTTCCGGTATAATGTATTTGGGAGCGAAGTTGTTTTTAACATCTATTCCCATATCTTTCTTTTCGAGATCTCTAATGTGACCGTAACTTGAGGTAACAAGAAAATCCTTACCCAAAAATTTCTCTATAGTATTAGCTTTTGCAGGTGATTCAACGATCACAATATTTTTTGACATAACGTTCCGAATTATTTGGTAAAAAACGATTGCAAATTAAGTTATATTTGCAACAAAACTCAAAGGGAAATAAAATTTTATTAGAATTAAATACTTAAGATGTTTTAATTATAGAAATGGTTCATCTATCTTTTCCAAAATTAATTGTTTAACATAAACATTAAAATGGATTCAAAGCAAATTTATAATATGATTATCAAAATCATTACGTTTCCTTTTATAATTATAATTAAGATATATCAGGTACTTGTCTCACCACTTTTCCCGTCATCCTGCCGATACTCTCCAACATGCTCTCATTACACAGCGGAAGCACTGAAGAAACATGGATTATTTAAGGGAGGATGGCTCGGTATTAAAAGAATATCAAAATGTCATCCCTGGGGAGGTAACGGTTATGATCCTGTCCCTTAAATTTTTTGTTATGAAACGAGTCCCCTCTGGCAAATGAAATGAAAAAAAATATAAAATTTAAAACACTCATTAATAAGATTAAAATTCTTGCAATTAAAATCTTACTGGTGTTTTTTACGTTTTCATTACTTCAGGTATTGTTACTTAAATGGATTGACCCACTAACAAGTTCAGTAATGTTCCAAAGAGAATTGAATCTCTTTTCTTCTAATGAAAAGCCAATCAGTTACGAATGGTATAATTATGATGATATTTCAAAGGAGGTTGTCTTAGCTGTTATTGCTTCGGAAGACCAGAATTTTCCTGCTCATTTTGGATTTGATTTTGATCAGATCGGTAAAGCATTTAAGGAAAAAAATAAAAGAGGAAGGTTGAGAGGGGCAAGCACAATTACACAGCAGGTTGCTAAAAATTTATTTCTTTGGGAAGGGAAGAGTTTCATTAGAAAAGGATTCGAAGCTTATTATACAATACTGATTGAATTTTTTTGGAGTAAAAGAAGAATAATGGAAATTTATATTAACATCGCAGAAATGGGAGATAATATTTTTGGTGTTGGTGCTGCAAGCAAAATTTTTTATAATAAAATTCCAAAGAAACTAACCCAGGGGGACAGTGCATTGATTGCAGCTGTCCTTCCGAATCCTAAAAGATATTCCGTAAAAAATCCATCGATCTATGTAAAAGAAAGACAGGCATGGATTTTGGAACAAATGCGTTTGCTTGGCGGTGTTTCATACATTAAAAATTTATGAAACGAGTACGATGAATCTAAGCCAAGCAACAATATAACTTTTGAAGTATCGTTTGGATGAACAACCTTGAATCTTAGATATACTTTTGTTCTGAGGGTATCTCCTTTTTAGATTCTTTCATCTTTTGAACAAAGCTTTTATAGCATTCATTAAACTTTGCAAGATCATCTTCAGAAAAATCATATATCACACCGCAATGCGGGCATTCAAGTTTTTTCTCCTCAAAGGATTTTTCAAAATCAAGATGAATTGTTTCCTCGCAGACATCGCAGGTATAATTCAACTGTAATTGCATTTCACCTCCTTGGTCATCATAAATTATTATATTTCATAATAAAACAAATTGTTGTTAAAAGCAAATGATACAATCCGGAAATAGATAAATCGTTCGAAATTAAGCCAATAACTCAATATTTTAATTTATGTATTTAATTATTAAAGTTTACTTATGTGGGATTGTTCAAAGGATTCTGAAGCAAATAGTATCCGTTTTAATTTAATGGGTTGAATCTAGTCCCTGAAGAATTTTTATAGTATATATCGTGAGGATATTGTTAAGATTATATGTATTATTTATTATTGATTATTCAGGCATTCCTAATAATCCAATCAATCATCAAGATTAATTTTAAAGGATTTTTATTTTGCAATTATTAGTTAAAGTATTAACCGTATTATTAATTATAATATTTATGAGCAGCTATAATTTTGCACAATTCGCTCATCTTACTCCCAAAATCGTTTCTCCTAAAAGTATTGATAAAGATTATTATCCATTAGATGTAAATACAAAAATGATATACGAATCTACATTTGGTGAAACAACCTGTACAACCAGGAAAGATGGTGATAATTTTCAGCAGGAATTCAAATCGGATGGTTTTGAAATGTTTCAGCGTTTAGGTTTTGTCGATGATAGTTACGTTGTGATAGATATGCAGCAGGAAATAGATGTATTTTTGTTTATAACTCACAGTGTCGATGTAAAATATAGTGAACCAGCACAGATGGTTGGATTACCTTTGGTGCAAGATGAAACCTGGGAATGGACGGGAGTGGAATATATTGATGATAATGTTGATACACTTTTTATCACCGCTGAATATACCGGAGATGAAATATTAACTACTCCTGCGGGAGAGTTTAAATGTAAGAAAGTGAATTATGTGATAAAGAAAAGTTCCGGAAAAGTTACGCGATATTACGAATGGAGAACACCAGGGATTGGTTTGGTTAAATTGGAAGCTGATTTAGATCCAAAAGGGTTTGCAGGTACAATACAAGGTCTATTGGGTTATGATGAAATTTATTTCACATTAAAATCAGTTGAGAATATTTAATACGTTAAATAAAAAACAGTTATAGATTTTAATTTTAATATCTTATGAATCGATAATTATTATTTATTCATAATTACTTTTTAGATAAGATATTGTTCGGTGAACTAATAGCCCTCTTTACTGCCTTCCTATGGTCGGGCACATCAATTGCATTTACAGAAGCATCCCGTCGAATTGGATCACTACAATTGAACGTAACAAGGATGATGCTCGCATCGGTTATTTTATTCTTTATCATCATCATTGCAGGATTATCTTTTGATATCAATAACATGCAATTATACTTTTTAATTGCAAGTGGTTTTGCGGGATTGGTTTTCGGTGATTCATTTCTTTTCAAATCCTTTCAGACTATTGGTGCAAGATTAGGAATGTTATTAATGGCTCTTGTTCCTGCTTTCAGTACTATTCTCGCCTATATATTTCTTAATGAAAATCTTTCCTTAGTTGTAATTGCCGGTATAGTAATTACTATTTCAGGAATTGTTGTTGTCATTCTTGACCGCGGTGCAAATTCACAATCAGTTTTTCAATTCAGCAAAACCGGTTTACTATACGGAGTGTTCGGGGCATTGGGTCAGGCATCCGGTTTGATTTTAGCAAAATCGGCTTTTCAAATGGGCGAAGTTAACGGGTTTGTTGCCGCATTTATACGGTTAATTGCAGCGGTTATTATCATTTTTCCTTTAGTGGTATTGTTTAAGAGATTTAAAAATCCCTTTACAATTTTTAAAAATGATTTAACGGCTTTAAAAGCAACCCTTACAGGTACTATCCTTGGACCGGTATTAGGGATAACTTCCAGTTTAATTGCAATTAGTTATGCAAAAATAGGAATCGCTTCTACGCTTATGTCAACAATGCCAATCATAATGCTTCCGATAGTTAAATTTTATTATAAAGAAACTCTTAGCTGGAGAGCGATAGCAGGCGCTTTTGTAGCGGTTGCCGGTGTTGCGATTTTACTTTTATTTTAATAATAAAAATTATTCTAAATTCTACCGTACAATTGTTATCCTATTAAGTTAGTCAATCCTCATCACAGGGTAAATCTGATAGTTTTTATCATGATATGGAGATCTTTTATAGAAAAAATTTAACCTTTCTTCCGGATTATTTCTAAAATCCTCATCCTCATTTAGTTTAGTTTCAAATTCCTTAAGCAGCTCCGCATCTTTGTTAAGCATTTCTTCAGCAATCTTTTCCATTACATAATTTTCAAAGTATTCTTTTTGCTCGAATATTGAATTCATAAATCCCCACCTAATAAAAGAATCGCCAGATTTCGGTTCTAACAAATTTGCGATCACTCTTATAGCCCTTTGATTTGTGGGAATATAAAAAGTACCTGAGGGGAGAGTTCTTTTTTCCGGAATCAAATCATACTCAAAATCTACTCTTTGCCTTCCTTCATACGAAGTTGTATCAAATTTCACATTTTTGAAATGATACTTTGTCACTTCAATTAAAGTATCAACTTCCAGGGAACTAACTTGTATGCCGTGGGTCTTCAAAACGTCTACCAAATTACTCCATTCTTTAGGAATTAAATATGCCTTCGGTAACTGTACAGAGTCAATCGGAACAATATCGTTATAAAACTTTATTTTAAAATCTTTTTTAACATCTGTATAAACCAATTTGTTTGAGCCGGAGATTTGTGATGGTCCCTGGTAATATTCATATCCTTTAAAATCGATCAAATTATACTTATCTGATTCTTCAAAACTAACAGGCAAATATTTTTTATGTTTCAATAGGTTTTCTGTTGAAACTAAATCTGCCTCAAGATTTAAATCAATTAAATCTGTTGCATTGGTATTCACAAAATCAATTGCAGTTTCAATCATTGTTTTTGTTGAGTAAACTCTTTCTTTATAGGACTTCATCATATGTGTTTCAATCAGCATACAGGGTCTGTTTTGAAGAGCCGCATAACCGGTTGAAAACCTGGGAGATGAAGCCCAATCAATAATACCGCCGTCTAATCCTTCACGCCATTTTTTTAGATAGATATACGTGTTAACCAAAAATCCTTTTTCCTGCACACCATTTTCCAGTGAAGGAATAAATTTTTCTTTAAGCCAGTTCGCAGTTCCAGAATAAATATTAGAAAACTTCTCAACACTGTAAGTAACTGTATATTGATAATCGGCACCATCGGTTGCATGGGTGTCTACTATAAAATCCGGCAGCCATTCGGAAAATAATTTTAACATAGCGCGCATTTCCGGTGCATCTGCTTTCATCCAATCTCTGTTAAGATTTAAGTTTTGTGCAGTTGTTCTCCAGCCCATTTCTTCGGGACCGTTCTGGTTAATTCTGTTATATTTGCTCATTCGTTCGTGTCCGTCAACATTAAATATCGGAACTACTAAAAGAGTAACACTATCGATAAGCGATTCTTTTTCTTTCGTGATCAGGATGTCTCTCAATAGTAACATGCTCGCATCTTTCCCGCCTATTTCGCCAGAGTGAATTCCGTTGATTATCAGAACTATCGGTTTATGAATTTCTTTTGATTCCGGAGGGCTGAATGCCTTCTCTTTTGAAACTATAAGATATTTTAATTCGCGACCTTGCGGAGAGATGCCAAAAGATTTAAACTCTGCCCATGGCGAAAAATCTGCTAATCTCTGAAAGTACTCCATTGATTTATCGTACCTTGGTGTTTCACTGAATCCCGATCTTTCAAAATAAGTTATCCATTCCGGGGATTGAGGTAATACAACCTGAGTTACCAGGATTATTAAAATAGTTATTGACTTTATGCTCATAATTGATTTCTTTCTTATGATTAAAATATTACCAGTTGACTTTTATTCATCCAATCGCAATAACAATTGCTATTCTCTATTCAAAAAATATTAAAATAGTGCATTGCGTATTGTGTTTTATTGCTCACAAATTAAACTGCAAAGTAAGACAAATTTTCCTATTTTTTTAATTTATAGTGGCAAATAATTTTTATAGATTTGAATTATTGAATAAGGGAATTATATGATGGAAATACCCGCACAGGATAAAAGCAATTATTTAAAAGGATTACTAATCATTGCTAAAAAAGATAATGTTTTAGCAGAAGCAGAGGAAAGCATCATAAGGCAATTAGCTAAGAGGTTAGGATTTTCAGTGAGCTTTTATGAAGGAGTTCTTCAAAGTTTGTTAACGAATGATTACCTGAGCGAAGACCCGCTTAAATTTTCTGATGAGAAACTATCTCATTCATTTTTACTGGATGGTTTAATGCTCGCTTATTCTGATAATGTACTTGATGAACGTGAAATTGATTGGTTGAGACAAACCGCTGAAGTAAATAATATAAATTTAAAGTGGTTTGGAGATAAAGTAGAAGAAGCTCAACGCAATTCAAATTCTGGTGTGATAACTAAGTTTGCACTTGATTCTATTATTTGATTAGAGATTGCTTACAGTAATTTTCTCCATTGATCCCGGAAAATTTTATTGTTGGTTTCTTTCCTAATATCTAATTTTATACATAAAAAATTTGCTTCTAACAATGAACCTCATTATTAATTTTTTCTGCAGGAATATCTGATGAAAACAATGAAAGCACTTGTAAAAAAATTTAAGAAATCCGGGATATGGCTGGGTGAAGTGCCTGTACCTGAACACGGACAGAATGATGTATTAATTAAAATTCAAAAAACTGCAATTTGCGGAACAGACATTCATATTTATAACTGGGATGATTGGGCAAGTAAAACCATCCCCGTTCCTATGGTTGTTGGGCATGAGTATGTTGGAGTAGTTGAAGCATTCG
Source organism: Ignavibacteriaceae bacterium (assembly GCA_049670345.1). GTDB lineage: Bacteria > Bacteroidota > Ignavibacteria > Ignavibacteriales > Ignavibacteriaceae > BMS3ABIN03. The sequence goes on along the minus strand of JBATTD010000490.1, from coordinate 1,335 downwards.
GCAGCAATGTGCGGGATGTTGTTAAGGGTGAATTAGTCAGCGGCGAAGGTCATATAACCTGCGGACATTGCAGGAACTGCCGTGCCGGTAGAAGACATCTTTGCCCGAACACATTAGGAGTTGGTGTAAACCGACCGGGATGCTTTGGTGAATATCTTGTTATTCCTGTCTCAAATATTTGGCATTGCGATCCGAATATTGCTAAAGATGTACTTTCTATATATGATCCTTTTGGAAATGCAGTACATACAGCTTTAAGTTTTGAGGTTTTAGGTGAAGATGTTTTAATAACAGGTGCAGGACCCATTGGTATTATGGCGGCGGCAATTTGTAAACACGCCGGTGCACGTTATGTTGTAATTACAGATGTTAATCCTTACAGGTTGGAGCTTGCACAAAAAGTTGGTGTAACCCGCGCAGTAAATGTTTCTAAAGAAAAACTTTCAGATGTTGTAGATGAATTAGGAATGATGGAAGGTTTTGATGTTGGGCTTGAGATGTCTGGCAATCCAAAAGCATTAAATGATATGATTGATGTAATGTTTCATGGCGGAAACATTGCTTTGCTTGGTATCCTTCCATCCAGCGCAGCAATTGATTGGGAAAAAGTTGTATTTAATGGATTAACCATACGTGGTATTTATGGACGAAAGATGTTTGAAACATGGTATAAGATGCAGGTAATGGTTCAAAGCGGACTCGATGTAACACCTGTCATTACGCATCGTTTTGATTATACAGATTATAAAGAAGCTTTTGAATTAATGAAATCTGGTAACTCTGGTAAAGTTATACTTAACTGGGGAGTTTGATTCTGGGTTCTGGAAATATTTTAACAATTAATGGATAAACAATGAACACAACTACTAAAAAATATTATAATGGCATTCTAAAAAGCATAGAAGATGAAGGACTCTACAAGAAAGAGAGGATTATTACAAGTCCGCAAAGTGCAAATATTGAAGTGATGGGCGGGCAAAAAGTTTTGAACATGTGTGCGAATAATTATCTTGGTCTAGGTAATCATCCCGAAATTATTAAAGCTGCAAAAGAAAGTTACGATAAATGGGGTTATGGTCTCTCATCAGTAAGGTTTATTTGCGGGACACAGCAAATACATAAGGAACTGGAGAAAAAAATATCAGAATTTCTTGAAATGGAGGATACAATTCTCTACACATCCTGCTTCGATGCAAATGGAGGTTTGTTTGAAACCATTCTTACCGCTGATGATGCAGTGATTAGTGATGAACTAAATCACGCAAGCATAATTGATGGAGTGAGATTGTGTAAAGCACAGCGGTTTCGTTATAAAAATAGCGATATGAATGACCT
>JBATTD010000489.1:0-1591 GCA_049670345.1 Ignavibacteriaceae bacterium | reverse complement strand
TTCTTGTCTGATCAGGCAGTACACCGGGATCCTTAATACTTTTATCTGAAAATCCACCAAGAATAGATGTAACATTAACCACAACATTCCAATTTTTTGGAACTAAAATTGTTGTACCGCCGAAAACTGTTAATACATCTATTATCTGTTCACCTTCGGCTAACTTGCAGCCGGTAAGGTTAATCTCCGAACCGCCGAATATTGCAGTTATATTTCCTCCTTTAAAACTATCCGAAGAAATTATTTTAGAGCCGCCGCCGAAGATAGAGACGTCATCAATTACATCTTTCTTTAAGAATCCACTTCTCTCAGAATCAAGCACATCTTTTTTCCTGTGGATTAAAATAATATAAATGCCAAAAGCAATAAGAATAACCGGTAATACAATTCCCCCATGATAATGTACTTGAGGAAATATTCTTTCGATGAGAAAAAATAATCCAATTCCTGTAAAAATTCCTCCCAACAATTTTTTATTTGTGTTGAAAAGGATAAACAATCCAACTATCGTAAAGATAAATGGCCAGGAGAATATTATGTGTGAAATGCTTACGTCAAGTATATCCATTGAGCCTAACAAAAGCAGCGCACCGATTACTACAAATACTCCTCCTAAGACAACCCGTTTATCTGTATTTTTATCTTTGTTTTCCATGATGTTCCTCGTTTCCATTTATTTCTGTCTAAACATAACTAATTATGGAAAATGATGAAAGTAAAATTCGGTGAGTTGGGGAGAACAGTCGGTAAGATAGTGTGATTAGAAGAAGACATTGAATTTTCAATCGAATTAAAAAGGGAGCTTGTGCTCCCTTCCTAAATCCTTAATTTGAATTTGTTCTACACGCCAACTGCAGTTAGGTTAGCTTTCTTTACTTTCTCGAGACCCTGATCTAAATCAGCAATGAGATCATCAACATTTTCTATCCCAACAGAAAGACGAACTAAACCGTCTGTAATTCCACCTGCCAATCTTGCTTCTTTTCCCATTGAAAAGTGAGTCATACTTGCAGGATGCTGGATTAGAGTTTCAACTCCGCCGAGACTAACCGCTAGTGTACAAAGCTTTACAGAGTTCATAAGAATTTTCCCTGCTTCAAATCCTCCTTCAACTTCAAACTTAATTAGCCCGCCCGGAGCTGCATGCTGTTTTAAACCTGTTTCGTAATTAGGATGGCTTTGTAATCCTGGGTACATTAAATTATTTATTAAAGGATGCTGTTCAAGATGTTCGGCAATCGCTTGTGCATTCTGGCTGTGCTTCTCCATTCTCAAAGCAAGTGTTTTTAATCCTCTATGAACTAAGAACGAATTGAACGGATCGATAACACCACCTATTTGGTTTAAAGTTTTTCTAAAATTAAGATAAGTTTCTTCATCTTTAACAACAATAATTCCGCCGACTACATCTGCATGACCGTTAAGAAATTTTGTTAAGCTGTGCATAACTACATCCGCCCCGAGTTTAAGGGGGTTCTGCAAAGCAGGGCTCATAAAAGTATTATCGACAACAACCTTCGCATTGCGCTCATGAGCAATTTTTGAAATCTCCTCAATATCAGAAATGCATAAGGTTGGATTGCCGGGTGTT
>JBATTD010000488.1:0-1526 GCA_049670345.1 Ignavibacteriaceae bacterium | reverse complement strand
TTTTGGTCACCTGAGGATTATTATTGTTTTGTTAACACATTCAAATATGAGAAAGAAAAAGTAATACTTGATAAATACACAATAGTTGAGAAAAATAGAATTCGTGTTGTTTATAACTGGCTGCAATACTTCAGTCAGCAATCACTTAAAACGGAATTTGAAGAGAATAATTTTGTGATTCAGAATATATATTCAGATGTTGCTGGTTCTAAAATTGATTCGAAAAATGGTGAGATGGCAATTATTGCAAAGAAAGCTAAATAACCAGCAAATCAACAAGGCGCCGGTTAGCGGCAAGAAAGCAATAAAACTTAGGAGATTATATGAAACACTTAAAATTATTTTAATTATTTGGTTATGGTCAATTAAATTATTTTATGATTAAAAAGAATAAAATGAGTAAACCAATTGATAAAAAATTTAAAAAACCTGTAAACAATCCTGGAAAGGTAGATGCTTCAACTAAACGAATGGAAGAAGCTTTGCTTGAAAGTGAGGAAAAATACCGAACTTTAGCTGAGAATATTGCCCTCGGAATATTTAGAAGCACCCCTGGATCGAAAGGCAAATTCATAGAGGTTAATTCTGCCTTTGCTAAAATGTTGGGTTACAGAAATAAAAAGAAACTTTATGAGATAGATGTTGCCCAAACCTATCAAAATCCTAAAGACCGCCTTAAATTCAGTAAAAAAATATCAAGAAAAAGATCTGTTAAAAATGAAGAATTGTATTTAAAGAAGAAGGACGGAACACCAATTATTGTTTCAGCAACTGCGATAGCCGTACGAGATAAAAAAGGTAAGATACTTTATTTTGATGGAATTGTGGAAGATATAACCCAACGTAAAAAAGCTGAGGAGGAACTCCTAATTCAAAAGACCTATTTAGAAAAGCTTTATAACAGCGCACCGGAAGCAATTGTATTACACGACAATGATGACCTAATAGCAGACGTCAATGCTGAATTCACAAAAATGTTTGGTTATTCTCGAAAGGAAGCTATAGGCAAACCGATCAATGAGTTAATTGCATCAGATGACTTCCAGGATGAAGCTGCTTTGATTTCCGAAAAGGTTATTCGCGGAGAAAGAATAGATTTAGATTCAAAACGAAAACGGAAGGACGGGACACTTATAGATGTCTGGATTCTCGGTGCTCCTATTGTTCATGATGGTAAACAGATTGGAGACTATGCTATCTATCGAGACATTTCCAAACGCAAAAAGGCTGAGGAAGAACTACGTCTCCAGAAAACCTATTTTGAAAAGTTGTTTAATAGCGCGCCTGAAGCAATTACATTGCAGGATAACAATAACCTTATTGTCAATGTGAATGATGAATTTACAAAATTGTTTGGTTATCCCCGGCAGGAAGCAATTGGTAAAACAATCAATGAGCTTGTTGCCCCAAAAGAGCTGTGGGATGAATCTGTAAAGGTTTCCAAAATGGTGAAGAGCGGAAAAAGAGTTGAGATTGATACAAAGCGGAAACGTAAAAGTGGGAATCTAGTTGATGTCTCGATTCTC
>JBATTD010000487.1:0-1583 GCA_049670345.1 Ignavibacteriaceae bacterium | reverse complement strand
GTTATATATACACCACCATCCAATGCGTAAGTAACTTTTTTATCCATACTCCAAACGGCTGTTGTAATTAAACCATTCTCAGAGTGAATTGGTTGGTTTCCTGTATTCATTAGCATAAAGCAACCAGTACCATAAGTGGTTTTTACAGAACCTTTATCGAAACAAGCCTGACCGAATAGAGCCGCTGCCTGATCAAAAACACTTCCGGCAATTGGAATTTTTGCTTCAATAAAATCAGTTGAAGTATAACCATAAATTTCAGCACTATCTTTTATTTCAGGAAGAATAGACTTAGGGAGCCCTATGATATTAAGAATTTCATTATCCCATTGATTCGTATGAAGATTAAATAACATGGTTCTGGAAGCAGTAGAGGAATCCGTAATATAAGTTTGGTCCTCTGTCATTTTCCATAGCAACCATGTATCCAAAGTCCCAACCAATAAATCTCCTTTGTCAACTTTATTCCAGGCATTTTTTACATTATCCAATATCCACTTTATTTTCAAGGCGGAGAAATAAGCATCAACCGTTAAGCCCGTTTTCTGAGTAATAAGATCCCCATATTTGTCTTTCAACTCATCGGCAATCTTTGCTGTTCTTCTGTCCTGCCAAACTATGGCATTATATATGGGTTTGCCAGTGTTCTTATCCCAAACCATACATGTTTCACCCTGATTATCTAATCCAATCGCTCTCAAGTCTTTAGCTTTTATTCTTGCCTTATCTAAGGCAACTGCAACGGACTCTTTTGTTTTATTCCATATTTCTATCGGGTCGTGTTCCACCCATCCAGGTTTAGGGTAATACTGTTTGTGTTCTGAATAACCCTTCCCACAAATATCCCACTCTTCGTTAAATATTATTGCTGTTGTCCCTGTTGTGCCCTGATCAATACCCATGTAATATTTCTTTATCATTCTACTAATCTAGTTCTTTTTAACTATCCTACTTCTAAAAAATAGGAAATAACTGATAACACCAACAATTACCATTAAGCCGGAAACAATCGTTGAAGTGTGAAATTCTTTCGGTATTGTTAGGATGCCAATTTCGAGAATGAGCCATAATATAGCAAAGATTAAAACTGGTTTTGAAAATTTACCAAGCGTAAAACTGTCTTTCCTAAACTCCATATTTTTTCTGGTAAGTCCATACGTAACAACTGTAATGAGATAAATTAATGCAGGCAATAAGGCTGTCGCGGCAACGAGTACTGTTAGTGATTCAGCAAAATAGGTGGAGATTAAACATAAAATAAGAATAAAGAAAGTAGCTGCCGCAGGCGTTTTTCTTTTTGGTGAGATTTTTTTAAAATACTGGCTAAAAAAGAATGCCTTGTCTCGTGCCATAGCGTATATTAGGCGTCCCGCAGATGTAGTAATAACTAAACCGCAGGCAAAAATTGAAACGCCAATTAGTACTAAAAATAATTTGCCGATGACATCACCAAGGGTTGTCACTATGATATAAGAAAGAGGATTATCTGAGTTCAGAACATCATTAAGATTTGGAATCGCCAAGACCGAGGCTATCAAAAAGATCATGCCAAAAATTCCGGCCAATGCAACTGAGGACCAAAC
>JBATTD010000486.1:0-7684 GCA_049670345.1 Ignavibacteriaceae bacterium | reverse complement strand
GTTAATAACTGTATATGGTGCAACAATACGATTTGATTCAAATTTTACAGGACCAATCTCAAGTTGATCAATTACTATTAATTGTTTTAATGTTTTATTCATTTTATCGGGCTTTATTTGGGATATTGTTTATAATTTGATTTACTAAATCGTCTGCCCCATTTAGCAGCACATCATAAAATGGAAGATTAAATTTTGACTTTAACTCGCCACATAATTTCGGAATTGTGTTTAAATCTAAGTTTTCATGATTTATGGTAACCGCGACAACCGGTTTACCAGATAAGAGTTCAATCGCCTGAATTTGTTTGTCAATTGAATGAAGAGGATATCCGGGGAAACCATCATATTCTAATCTTGCAGGAGCATGTTGCAGAATTACAATATCGGGTCTGGCTGCTGCAAGTATTTCAAATCCACCGGGGTAAGCAGGATTCATTAAACTTCCCTGTCCTTCAATAATAATTACTTTTGGCTTTTCATTTTCCCATGCTTCATAAACAGCATGTTCAATTTCACCCGAAACGAAATCATTAACAATCGAATCCATAATTAAACTAAACTTTGCACCCTGCATCCAGGCAGTTTGTCCTGTTCCAATCATTTCAGTTTTGATGTTCTTTTTATTTAAAGCATTTACAATTATCCAGGCAGTAGTTCTTTTACCTATTGCAGAATCGGTTCCGAGAATAGCAATTTTCAGGGAATTAACTTTTTCAATCTTTCCTTCAAAAAAATGCAGTTTATTTCTTGGTATCGGTTTTCGAACATCCCGGATAGTTAAATTCTTTTCTGCTGCTAATTTGATGAGTTGTTTGTCATCAGATAGAAAATCATGCAGTCCTGAATCTACATTAAGTCCAAATTCAAGAGCTTCTTTTACTATTTCCCTTGCTTCATTACTAAGTTTCCCCCCATCCGTAGCCAGGCCAATAACAAAGTGAGTTGGATTTTTGTTCATAGATTTGCTGATTTCAACCGCTTCATAAAGAGAGCCAGTAATAGGAATACCTTTTTCTTTTCCATCTAGTACAAATGAAGCATCCTGTCCAGCATAGTTATTATCTATTACTGTTAAAACATTATATCGTTTTGTAAAGCGAACAAGTCCGTGGGCTGTTTTACCATATGTTGTATTAAACGCTCCCTGGCAATAAACAATTGCGTTACCTTCAGGTATATTCATTTATCTTCTTCCGGTTAATACAGCAACATATCTGTCACTGGGCAATTTATTTTTTTTATGATTATCTAATAATGCTATCAATCCTGCGGTAGATGCAGGTAACACACTAATGCCTTCTCTGTCCCGAATCATTTTTGCAAATTGAGTTAAGTCTTTATCTGTCGCATCTCCCGCCCACCCGTTAGTTATTCTAATTGCTTCAAGTGCATGATCACCATCTATTGAGTGCCAGTTGATTAATGGTTCATTTACTATAGATTCTTTAATTATACTGGGATTAAGGTCTTCGCAAGTTGTTTTATTTAATAGGAAAGCTTGAATAACTGGGTTTTTACGGAATGAAGAACCTGCAACCATTCTTGGTATTTTGGAAGTTTTTCCTCTTCTATAAAGACTAACAAAACCCCTGTATATTCCAGCTAACAATGTTCCATTAGATAATGGTGTGGAAACAACTGCAGGCGCATCTCTTAGCTCATCGTATATTTCATATGCGATTTCACCATAAGCTTTTAATTGGATAATTAAATTATCTCCACCCGGATTTGCATCGTACCATTCATTTACCTTAGCTGTTTCTTTAGAAAGCTCAACAGAAGCTTCATAATCATTTCCCTCCCTAATTATTTCCGCACCATGATTAATCATTTCATCAACTCTTTTTGTATGATAATTCTCAGGAATGAATATCTTACATTTAATTCCAGCCAATGTTGAAGCAAGTGCGGTTGCGACACCATAATTACCGCATGTAGCCAATGTTATTGTATCAAAACCTCTTCGTAAGGCATCCATACATTGAGCGAATGCTATTCTATCTTTTTGAGTTCCGGTAGGATTACTGCCCTCAAATTTCAGATAAATTTGTCTTAAGGAAAACTCTCTTTCTGTATTTCTTGCTCTTACCAGTGATGTGTCTCCCACTTCGGAATCGATGATGTCTTCATAAGCTTCCAATCGTTCGTCAATGTAGATGCTTTTATCGAGTATCCTGCTTTTAAGTTTTTCCAGTGATGAGGTTAGTTCAACACCAACCCCCGTTGCTCCATCAATCAGATTGTATGGATAATCCGAATTTGAAGCTTGTTCGTGTGTATTCATTTCTTATTTATAATAAATTTTATTTTTGGTACTGGTTAAATTATATCGAAACTATTTAATTACAAATGTAATAATAGATGTAAAGACCTCACGACAATCATAACTAAAAATAAACACCTAAAATCATAACAATAAAACGAAGTACAATTGATTATCTAATTATTAGGAATAAAATAGCTGCTAACCAATCAATTTTTCTTTGCTGCCCAGTAACATTTTTTACGTGTTAGAACAGTTCGATTAACTCATTACTTGGAATTGTAACTGTTTAATAATTCTTTTGATCCTGCGCCAAAGCTTAAAATTGTTTTCATTGCCTTATCTACCGGATAGTTAATTATCTGTACTTTATCCCTGGGTAAATGATAAATAAATCCGGCTGTAGGAGCCGGGGCAGAAGGTACGAAGACCGTATATGATCCATCTTCGTGTTCTTCAGTAATAAATGCTGTTACACGGGTATCATTGGCAAAAAGTTTTACCAGGGCAACGTACTTAAACAATGTTTTCTCACTCCCGACCAATTGAAAGGTTGTTTCCTTTATTAATTTGTACAAAGGAAGCCGTATAAAAAATTGTTTCTCCAGGTAATTAAAAGAATACTTACCCAGCCTGGTTTTTACGCTAATACCTACCAAGAAAAAGATTAGCAAAATAATAATTACTGCGAGTAGCGAAGAATAAAATTCCTGAAGCATTGCAGTTTCCGATATAATATAAGTCAGTGGTTCGATCTTATCCGCCATAAACTCATACAACCATTTGAAAACAAGGATTAGGATTACTATTGGCAAAACTACCAGGGCACCGCCTAACAATGTTGTTTTTATAAATGATTTTATTTTATTCAATTATTACACCCTAAAAATGTTATTTGGAAATATTTACTTGATATTAAGGATCATTAGTTCGTTGATTTTTATTAACAGCTTGTACACAATCCAACTAGCACACTAATTTCGATTTTATTTATTGAAGTTAATTATTGGAACAACAATTCGGATTCACCCTAATCAATTTCTTTGATGATTATTTTCTAATACTTAGTCACCAATACAATCATAAAATCTTTTTTGAAGCGAAGAGTCTGTAACTGCTAACTATTTCTTTTTGTGAATAGCCCTCCAACCGGTAGCTGGTACCATCATCGGTCTTAACATCTTACTTATGATACCAACTTGCTCAGTTACGTAAAAAGCATCTGGTTCAATCTCCTTTACAATATTAATTAGTACTGGTAAAGATTTCCTTTCACATACAACATATACCTCAATGATTTTACCATCCTTACCTTCTCCCTCAAATGTAGTTGCACTGTAACCTTTTTCATTTATTCGTTCGGATATAATTTTTCCTTTCTGGGATGATATAATTTTCAGGTTGGTATATCCCATAGCGAGTTTTTTTTCTAATAAAATACCAACTACATTTCCTGTGGAAAATCCAAAAGCATAAAATATCGCAAGAAATGGACTTTCTATTATCTTCTGGAGTACTGTAGTTATGACTAACAACCACATACTTATCTCAAACAATCCTGTAACAAATGCCCAAACCATTCTGCCCTGCACGATACTTATGGTTCGTAGTGTGCCTAATGAGACATCAATTATCCTTACGAAGAAAACAATTAAACCGAGAATCCAAACTTCCATCTATATAATCCTAACAGATAAATAAGTAAGCAAAACGCTTATAATTCAAATTAATTAATTATGATAAGCAAACTAAATTAATAAAAAAAAAAGGTGGGTACCAAACCCACCTTGAAAATAGAGTTCAGAATTGTGGATTAATACATATCATCCATTCCGTATTGAGGCATAGGCTTAGCTGGTTTTTTTTCTTTTTTCTCAAATACAACAGCTTCGGTTGTAATCAGAAGTGAAGATACAGAAGCAGCGTTTTCTAATGCTGTCCTTGTAACCTTAGTAGGATCTATAACTCCTGCCTTGATAAGATTTTCATACTTTTCAGTAGCAGCATTAAATCCAAAGTCATCCTTTCCTTCAAGCACTTTCTGTAGAACTACTGATCCTTCTAATCCTGCATTGTTAACTATTTGTCTCAGCGGTTCTTCAAGAGCTTTTCGAATAATCTTTATACCGGTTGTCTGGTCAAGATTAGCACCTTTTAACTTATTCAGTTTATCAATAGCTCTAACCAGAGCAACACCGCCGCCTGCAACCAGTCCTTCTTCAACGGCAGCTCTTGTTGCGTGTAATGCATCTTCAACTCTTGCTTTCTTTTCTTTCATCTCAATTTCCGTAGAAGCACCAATCTTGAGTACCGCAACACCACCTGAAAGTTTAGCTAATCTCTCCTGGAGTTTTTCTTTATCGTAATCGGAAGTCGTCTTTTCAATCTGGACTTTTATTTCGTTAATTCTCTTCTTTATATCGTCAGTTTTTCCTGATCCTTCAACTATAGTAGTGTTGTCTTTATCGATAACTACTTTTTTAGCAGTACCAAGATAAGATACAGTAGCGTTTTCAAGTTTGAAACCGCGTTCTTCAGAAATAACTGTAGCTGCAGTAAGGACTGCGATATCCTCAAGCATTGCTTTTCTTCTGTCACCAAATCCCGGGGCTTTTACGGCAGCAACTTTAATTGTTCCGCGTAGCTTGTTAACAACTAATGTGGCTAAAGCTTCGCCTTCGAGATCTTCTGCGATTATTAACATTGGCTTACCCATCTGGGCAACTTTCTCAAGAATTGGGAGTAAGTCTTTCATAGAAGAGATCTTTTTATCGTGGATAAGGATCATCGGGTCTTCAAGAACTGATTCCATGTTTTCTGTATCAGTTACGAAATAAGGTGATAAATAACCGCGGTCAAATTGCATGCCTTCAACCACTTCTAAAGTAGTATCTGTACCCTTGGCATCTTCAACAGTTATAACGCCGTCTTTACCAACTTTATCCATTGCATCTGCAATAAGATTGCCAATAGTTGAATCGTTATTGGCAGAAATTGAGCCAACCTGGGCTATATCACTTCTGCCCTCTACATCTCTGCTAATAGATTTCAGGTATTTCACTACCTCAGCGGTAGCAATATCAATACCCCTTTTTAGATCCATTGGGTTTGCACCTGCAGTTACGTTTCTCAATCCTTCTCTGTAAATTGCCTGGGCAAGAACGGTAGCGGTAGTAGTTCCATCACCGGCAACATCACTTGTTTTAGAAGCAACTTCACGTACCATCTGAGCGCCCATGTTTTCAACAGGGTCATCTAATTCTATTTCTTTTGCTACGGTTACACCATCCTTTGTTACTGTAGGAGCACCAAATTTTTTCTCAAGAATTACATTTCTACCTTTTGGTCCTAATGTAACTTTAACAGCATCAGCAAGTTTATCAACTCCAGTTTTAATACCGCTACGTGCTGTGCTATCATATTGAACTAACTTTGACATAATATTTCCTCAGTTTTTATTTTTGTTACTTAAATTATTATACAATCGCAAAAATGTCACTTTCTCTCATTATCAAGTACTCTTCACCGGCTATGGTAACTTCCGTACCGCTGTATTTTCCGTAAAGAATTTTTTCACCAACCTTTACTTCCATTTCCACAATCTTACCATCATCAGATTTTCTTCCAGGTCCGGCAACCACTATAGTTCCTTCAACCGGTTTTTCTTTTGCTGTATCCGGTAAAATTATACCTCCCTTTGTTTTTTCTTCAGCTTCCATTGGCTTAACAACAATTCTGTCGCCCAGTGGTTTTATTTTTAATTTGGTAATAATGATTCTCCATAAAGTTTAATTGTTTATAAATATGCTCAATAGACAACGATAAACACTTTAAAGATGTCTAGACGGATATTCCTTAGTTTATTAGTATAATACACCATCACTTGTATGTTACATTAAAATATTTTGTTATTATGGTTCCTCAAAACTTACGAGCAGAAGCAAGCAATAAGGATACAGGTAAGTTGAGTATGATATAACGATTTATAAAATGATAATATTAATTCCCACGACACACCATACTATCTGCAAGGTAAGTATATACATTCCAAATCATTTACTAAGTAATCGTATCTTTCATATATTCAATTAAAAAGAGTGGGCACCCCACTCTTTTAGAATTCTCTAATTTAGAGATTAACTAACTTTTATTGGTATGTCTTTTGGTTTAACTTCCTCAGATTTGGAGATGGAGACAATAAGCTGACCATTTTTGAATTTCGCATCTATTTTATCTTCCTTAATCCCTTCTGGAAGTGTGAATGATCTATAATATTTACCAAAAGTCCTTTCTATCCGGTGGCACTTAGCATCTTTATCTTCTTTTTCCTGAACTCTTTCACCGCTAATGCTCAATTTGCTGTTTGAAAGAGAGATCTTCACATCCTCTTTATTAATACCCGGTAGATCAGCTTTTAATGTGATCGCATTATTATCTTCGTAAATATCAGTCATTGGCATCCAAACAGCATTCTCGAATTCTTCATTGGAATCTTCAGTTCTTAATATGCCAAAACGATCACCAAAAGATTTAAACAGCCTATTGAACTCGCGCTCAACGTTGAGTGAATCTCTAACTGGGTTGAATCTTACAATTGACATACTACTACACCATTTAATTAGTATTGGTTTATAAAAATGAATTAACATATTACAATACCAACTTATATGCCAATGAAATTTGATAGCTGTAAGCAATTATTTTACAATAAGTTACAGCAGAAAGAATATTCATAGATGCCAGAGCCATTTTGACTATCAATATGACATTAGTAATTAACAGCAGACAAAATTATCTAACATGTGACAAAAGGCCTGTCAAAGAGCATCGGTAGTAAAAAAGAAAAAAACGATTACAAAAACTGTGTTAGGCATCTCTAAATATTTACATTTAAAAAAATCCTTTTTGCCCGCGGCTTAAAGTATTTTTATTTGATGCAACTTTTCATTATTAATAGATTTATTAATGAAACCAATTATGGGAATGAGAAAAAAGGCGAATCCAAAATGTTCGCCTTTTTTGTAAGTAATTAAAAACTTATATCACTTCAGTTTTATCATCTACTTCTGAATCTGCCTTATTCACATAAACCAATTGTGTTGGATAGGCAAACTCAATTGCTTCCTTCCTGCATAGCTCTGCTACAGTTATCTCTCCCCTTAGTCCTTCCAATACTATTCTGATCTTCTCCTCGCTATTTTATCTCTTCCTTGTCTTCCTTTTAATATCCCTAATGATTGATTCTGACCTTTGTCTTTCTTTCATATTGATATCCTTTCAATATTACTTCTGGAATATCAAAAACTATCTCTTATTTTTAAAGGCTTTTTGGTCCGGTAGGTTTTGAAGGGTTACATGCTGAACCTTGATTATCATGTGTATCTTCTATTGCACTAATAATGGAGTAATCTCCTGAGA
>JBATTD010000485.1:0-2128 GCA_049670345.1 Ignavibacteriaceae bacterium | reverse complement strand
CAAAGATAAATATGGAAAAGATCTCACATTAAAAGAGAAAACCAGTATTTCCGATATTTTAAGTAATCCTGAAGATTACTTAGATAAAACAGTACTCGTTGAAGGTGAAGTTCTTGATGTATGTCCTAAGATGGGCTGCTGGATGGAGATAAAATCCGATGTGGAAGGTGAAAAAATAAAGGTTAAGGTTAAGGATGGCGATATTGTCTTTCCTGAAGATGCTAAAGGTAAGAATGCTTTAGTGGAAGGAAAAGTTTACAAAATTGATTTAACCGTTGAAGAAGCAGTTGAATATTATCAACACCAGGCAGAAGAAAGAGGTGAAGAGTTTGAACCTTCAACTATTACCGAAGCTGTAACAATTTACCAGATAAAAGGTCTTGGTGCTGAAATCGATAAAGAATAATACAACTATTCAATATTTTAAGATAATAAAAAAGCCGTCTTAATAGACGGCTTTTTCTATATTCGTAGATTAATAAGTTGAGGAATTACTTCATCAGGATGATTTCATAATACAACTAAGCTATCTCCCTTTCTAAGCAAATAATTTTGTAAGGAAAATCCAACCATTTATCTTTAATTTTGCTTCAACATTTTAATTACTTATTAAGAAATGCAAACTTTTACTTATTCACTTTTATTTAAGATCATTTTCCGTTTTGGAAATATAATTGTTACGCTTTTGCTCTCAATTTATTTAATTCCGGTTTTCTATTATATTGATCAAAACACAATATTATTTCTTCCGTTGATAATAGGTGTAATAATTATATTTATGGTAAACCGAGCATATCTCACTTACTATCTAATTCTTCCATATAAAATTGAAGTTGATGATGAAAAGATGATATGTTCAGATTTTCTATTATCTAAGAAAATTGTTACAATATATTTTAAAGATATTGAAATACTGCGAGGCGGAGTATTCAACGGAAGATCATCGGGGATAATGAAACTACGCGACAGTAAAAGCAATTTGCGGGTTGGATTCTCCCAAAAAATGAATAATTCGGAAAAGCTGATTGCATTGATTCTCAGTAAGGTCTCAAAAGATTTGTACGACGAAGTGATTAGCAATCTTACTGAGAAAAGACACAGAAAAAAGGCTAATCCTAAATAAATTTATAATCAATGAAAATTGCAGTATTACTTTCCGGCGGAGTTGATAGTTCGGTTGCCTTAAGGATGCTTAAAGAACAAGGGCACGAAATAACAGCATTCTATCTTAAAATATGGCTTCAGGATGAATTTTCCTTTTTGGGTGATTGCCCGTGGGAAGAAGACCTGAAGTTTGCCAGAGAAGTTTGTTCACAAGCGGACGTTCCTCTCGAAGTTTTGCCCCTTCAGAATGAATACTGGGATACAGTTGTAAAATATACAATTGAAGAAGTGAAAGAAGGGCGCACGCCTAATCCTGATATTTTCTGCAACAGTTTAATCAAGTTCGGGCAGTTTTATGATAAAATTGACAACTCTTATGAAAAAGTTGCAAGCGGACATTATGCATGGGTTGATGAAGTAAACGGAAAATTTATACTAAAACGATCACCTGACCCGATAAAAGATCAAACTTACTTTTTAGCTTATCTCACACAGCAGCAGCTTTCACGCGCATTGTTTCCAATTGGTAATTATAAGAAGACCGGTATACGCGACCTTGCACATAAATATCAACTGCCTAATATGGATAGAAAAGACAGTCAGGGAATTTGTTTCCTCGGGCAGGTAAAGTTTAAGGAATTTATTAAACACCATCTTGGAGAAATTGAAGGCGAAATAATTGACATAGACACTGGGAAAGTTATAGGCAAACATCCCGGCTATTATTATTATACAATCGGGCAGCGATCCGGTTTGGGGTTAGGCGGCGGACCTTGGTATGTTGTAAAAAAAGATGTTGCAAATAACATTGTCTTTATATCAAGTGAAAACACAACAGGCAGAGAAATAAATGAATTTAATGTTGGTAAGTTTAATTGGATACAAGAAGAAGAACCACAGAAGAAATTATTATTAATCAAAATACGGCACGGTGAAAATTTTTATAATTGCAATCTAACTTTAAATGATGAAGGAATGGGAAAAGTAAAGCTTGATAAACCGGATAAAGGAATTGCTGCTGGAC
>JBATTD010000484.1:0-1753 GCA_049670345.1 Ignavibacteriaceae bacterium | reverse complement strand
CTTCAAAGGCAACTGATTTTGCTTCAGAGATAGGAATAATGTTTTCAATATTCCCTTAGATTTTTTTGCTTTTATTGTTAGATTTATGTTTAAATTAATCTCTTCATCTTTTAATACCAAAGAGGATAATATGTTAAAGACAATTCAGGCAGTAACTACATTTATTATGATAATTGGATTTTTTGCCACCGGGTGTGTTGATGCCCAGGACTCGTCATTTAAAAACGAATTTGATATTTCAAAGCGTAAATTAATGACAAGCGGAAGGAATGATTTCTTTATACTGGAACCTGGTTTCCAGCTTATTCTTGAAGGC
Source organism: Ignavibacteriaceae bacterium (assembly GCA_049670345.1). GTDB lineage: Bacteria > Bacteroidota > Ignavibacteria > Ignavibacteriales > Ignavibacteriaceae > BMS3ABIN03. Next base: position 1,437 of record JBATTD010000484.1, on the reverse strand, counting down.
TCAACAGGATTTTTAGGAATGACAGATGAAAAGTTAGTAATAACAGTGCTTGATGAGACAAAAGAAGTTGATGGTACTAAAACACGTGTAGTTGAAGAAAGAGAATGGAAAAACGATGAATTGTATGAAGTTGCAAAAAACTTTTTTGCGATAGATGAAGAAACCGGAGATATCTTTTACTTTGGTGAGGAAGTTGATTTTTACGAGGACGGAAAAATTATCGGTCACAAGGGAGCCTGGCTGGCTGGCGAAAACGGTGCAACAGCAGGTTTAATAATGGCAGGGAAACCGGAAGTGGGTATGAAGTACTATCAGGAATTTGCACCTGATAAAGCTATGGATCGTGCAGAGGTAATCAATCTTGATGAAGTTCTAGAAACACCTGCCGGTGAATTCACGCAATGTTTGAAAACAAAGGAAGGTACAGCTCTTAATAAATTCGAAAGGGAATTCAAAACTTATGCACTGGGAATTGGTCTTATCCAGGATCAGAGTTTGCTTTTAACTAAGCATGGATTTGTAAAATAGTAACAAGTTAGTTCGACCGAACCAAATGGTAAATTAAATCAATTACATTCAACACGGTGTTCTTCAAATTCAATTGCAATTTTATATTCAAAGGAGGAAATCGATATGACAAAACAAATACTTTTTTTTATTGTGGTAATTCTTCTTTTAAGTCACACTGTTCTGGCACAAGAGACTGATAAGGAATCAGGCAATATAGTGCCCTTTGCTGTTGCAGAGGTCCAATTCGAACAAAATGCCACGGATGGAGACGTTGAAGTTGTATTCGAAGTCAAAGGCGGTGATGAAGGATTAACGAATCTGACTGTTATTTCTCCGGACGGACGAACAATAGGTGATTTCACTGCTCCCGATGCATCTACAATGGGTATCCGGCAGTTTCGATTTGAATCTCCGGAACCGACGGATGTAGATGCTTTAAAAACTGCTTACCCGGAAGGAATTTACACATTTGCCGGCGCAACAGTGGGCGGAACTGAATACTACAGTGAGACCACATTAAATCATAATCTGCCTCCTGCGGTTTCTTTCCTTCAGCCCGGGGCTGATGCAGAAGAAGTGAAAATAGATAATCTTGAAATTACCTGGACGCCTGTAGAAAATTTGGCAGCGTACATAATAGAAATCGATCAGGAAGAGTTAGGTGTAAATATGCTAATTAAGCTACCCGGATCCGTTAACAAGTTTCCCATACCTGATGGCTTTCTGCGACCCGGGGAAGAATATACTTTATCAATCGGTACAGTTTCTGAAGTGGGTAACATCTCAGTTGTGGAGACCACATTTACAACCGCTGGGGAGGAATAAGATCTAAATTTGAAAGATATTCTGGTTTTTGGTTCGATTGTTCAGTAGATGAAGTAGAATTAATGCAAGTAATTCTGTGGTTAATCTGGAGAAGTATATTCG
>JBATTD010000483.1:0-3835 GCA_049670345.1 Ignavibacteriaceae bacterium | reverse complement strand
AACTTTGGCATCCTGTGTCCATTCAAGAACCATTTCATAAACATAGCCATAACCCATTTTTTTACTTGCCTCATAATTGTTAAGTGCTGTTTCGTCCACATCAAATATTACAACTGAGTTTTCTGTGAATTCGATTTTGCTGAATTTATCTTTGCCTTCACGAATTACTTCATTAAGCTCTTCATCAAACTTACCGGATTCATAATATTCCTTAACTGATTCTCTTGCAACTGATAGATTGACAGGTTTATCTGTGCAGTTAGTTAATTGCAATACAACTGCAACCATTAATACAATATTAAAGGGAATTTTAATTATAGATTTCATTTTTTTAATCCGAAGAAAAATAACAACGGTCTCTCTAATCTTTCTGCCCAGGCAGTTTCATTATGCTCTGCGTTTGGTGCGTAGTAATAGTCAACATCCTTCCCGATTACATAACCTAATTCAGTTAAACGGTTAAATATTCTTTGTCCCCTGATTAATCCGTCTTCACCATGATCTATATAAAACTTTACTTTTTTCTTAGGGCGTCCAAGCGGATTAATTATTTCAAACACTTTTTCATTATCGTAATAAAACGAACTTGACATACAACCTGCCATTGAAAAAACATCATAATATTTCCAGCCGGCTATAAAAGAAATTAATCCTCCCATTGATGATCCCATTATTGCTGTATGCTCTCTTTGCGGAATCGTTCTGTAGTTATTATCAATAAAGGGTTTAAGCTCATCTATTATAAATTTAAGATACCGATCACCTTTTTCGGAGTCACTGTATTCTGCAAGCCGGTCCGGGGTGTTGTAAATACCAACAACAATAATTTCCGCCATCCTTTTTGCTTTTGAAAGTTTAACTGCAGTTTCATCAACGCGCCAATCTTTACCTGCAAATGACGATTTAGGGTCTATTAAGTTTTGACCGTCGTGCATATAAAGCACGGGATATTTTTTTTGTAAATTTCTTAGTTTATTGTATCCAGGTGGCAGCCAAATAATTACATTTCGGTAATTGTCTAAATGTTTGGAGTGGAAATCTGTAAGGATTCTGGCAGTTCCTACTATTTCGTCTCTACCCAACCCGCGTTTTTTCTTCATAGAATTTAAACTCTTACCCAATTCTTTCATCTGCTTATATTTTTTTTATTAGTCGTTGGAAGGTGCTTTGTTTAATTATGTCTTTGCTTGTTAAAATATCTCAGTGTGGAGTTTTTTTCTATGATCTACAATGTTTTTACATTTTTAACAAATGTTTGTTAAATAATCGGGTAAAAATAGGGATACTCATTGCCAAATAAAAAAATATTATTATCAGAACGGACGATAAATAATTTGTCCCCGTAATTATTACAACATTAAAATTTTTATCTCTAAAAGATGGATTATTGTACTAATTTTGTGGATTTTACACTCACTCTTTTTATATTTCTTTTAAAGGAGACGAAAATAATATGGCAGTAATAAGACCATTTAAAGCTCTAAGACCAAATAAAAAAAATACTCATCTAGTAGCAAGTGTTCCCTATGATGTTGTTAACAGAAAAGAAGCGAAAGAGATCGTCGGTGACAATGATTTAAGCTTTCTGCATATAACAAGAGCAGAGATAGATTTACCTGATGACGTTGATGCTTATTCCAAAGAGGTGTACAAAAAAGCAGGAGAAAATTTAGAAAAAATTAAAAAAGCCGCCCCATTAATTATTGATGATGAACCGCACTTTTACCTTTACCGATTGATAATGGATGGAAGAGAGCAGGTTGGTATCACCGCAACTTTTGCAGTTGATGATTATGATAACGATGTCATACTCAAACATGAAAAAACCCGGGAAGTAAAAGAAGATGACAGAACAAACCACATCATCACAACCAAAGCACAGACAGGAATTGTATTTTTAACTTACCGTAGTGTTAATGATATAAACAATGTTGTAAATAAAACAATTGCAGATACCGAATCGCTTTATGATTTTACTGCTCTAGATGGTATTCAACATACAGTTTGGATCATGCCTGATGATTATAATGAATTATTGATGAATGAATTTGCTAAAATAGATAAACTTTATGTTGCAGACGGACATCACCGGGCAAAGAGTGCGAGCAGGGCAAGGGAAGAAAATAGAAGTGCAAATCCAAATCATACCGGCGAAGAGGAATACAATTATTTTATTGCCGTAATTTTTCCCGGAGAACAGTTGTACATTATGCCTTATAACAGAGTTGTTTTTGATCTGAACGGAAACAGCAAAGCAGAATTTCTTAACATGGTAAGCGATAAATTTGAAGTGCAGAAATCCAAAGAAAAGGAACCAGCAGCAAGAAGCAGTTTCGGGATGTACTTAGACGGCAAATGGTACGGGTTGAAAGCAAGAGATTCTGTTCTTGCAAGTAATTCCCTTTCCGCATCTGTTGGTGCTAAGCTTGATGTGAGTATTCTTCAAGACTTTTTGCTTAATCCCATTTTAGGAATTGAAGACCAGCGCACAAGTAACAGGATAGATTTTATCGGTGGAATAAGAGGTACAAAGGAATTGGAAAAACTTGTTGATAGTGGTAAAGTTGCGGTTGCATTCTCCATGTATCCCGTTTCTATCGATGACCTGATGAACATTTCAGATGCGGGAGAAGTGATGCCTCCAAAATCAACCTGGTTTGAGCCTAAACTAAGGGATGGTTTATTAACTCATATGATATAATAATTTTTAACAGACATATTAATACAAGGGAAAAACTATGGAAAACAGAATATATAATTTTAGCGCAGGTCCGGCAATATTACCGGAGGAAGTATTAAAAGAAGCTCAGGAAGATTTAATGGCACTACCTGGTGTAGGAATGTCAATCCTTGAGATAAGTCATCGCTCTAAAACGTTTGATAATGTTATGGCACAAACCAAAGCTGATATTAAAAATCTGCTTCATATCAGCGATGATTATTCGATAATGTTTCTGCAATTTGGTGCCAGTCTTCAATTCTCTATGGTACCGATGAACATAATGCCACCAAAAAATTTATCTGACTATATAGTAACAGGTGTCTGGTCTAAAAAAGCAGTGAAAGAAGCAAAGCGTGTAGGAGCCGTTAACATTGCTGCTACAACAGAAGAAACAACATTTAACAGAATCCCGAAACAAGATGAGATAAAATTAAGCGGTGATGCCTCTTACGTACACTTTACATCAAATAACACTATTTATGGAACACAATTTAAATCCGAACCGGAGACCAGAAATGTTCCCCTTGTTTGTGATGCATCTTCAGATATCTTTCACAAAAAAATTGATGTGAATAAATACGGAATAATTTATTCGGGTGCACAGAAAAACATGGGTCCTTCGGGTGTAACTATGGTAATCTTCCGCAACGATCTTTTAGAAAGATGTTCGGATGATCTTCCAACTATGCTAAATTACAAAACCCACGTTGAAAAAGATTCGATGTTCAACACACCAAATACTTTTGGTGTTTATATTATCGGGTTGGTTGCAAAATGGTTATTAAATATGGGCGGATTGGATAAAATGTACGATACCAATAAACATAAAGCAGGAATACTGTATGATTGCATTGATAACAGCAACGGATTTTACAAAGGACATTCTGAAAAAGACAGTCGCTCTTTAATGAATATTACTTTCAATCTTCCTTCAGAGGAACTTGAAAAGAAATTAATTGCCGAAGCATTATCTGCCGGATTCAGCGGGTTGAAGGGACACAGATCTGTTGGTGGATTACGAGCTTCAATTTATAATGCGTTCCCAACCAAAGGTGTTGAAGACCTTGTAGAATTTATGAAAGATTTCCAGGGAAAGAATAGTTAAATATTTTA